>NZ_JBXWSL010000056.1:0-15692 GCF_059613425.1 Ruegeria sp. BHSA123
GTATTTCTTTTTCACCGGCCACAACAGACGGCGCGCTTTATCAAGGCTGGCATTATCCGGCCACGAGTTCAGCGGTGCAAAACGGATGTTGCCCGAGCCTGCGCCACCACGACCATCCCCCAGACGGTACGACCCGGCAGAGTGCCACGCCAGTCGAATCATCAGGCCGCCATAGTGGCCCCAATCGGCCGGCCACCAGTCCTGACTGTCGGTCAGCAACGCTTCGACGTCAGCACGAACAGCGTTGAAATCCAGCCCTTTGACTGCCTCGCGGTGTTTGTAATCCGCGTCCATCGGGTTGGTGCGGGTGTCGTGCTGGCTCAGAATGTCCAGGTTTAGCGCATCCGGCCACCATTTGGTGACAGAGTTGCCCGTGCCCGTGTTCCCGCCATGCAAGACTGGGCAGCCGCCGGATTGGTGATTGTGGGGATTACCGTCCATTGTAAATCTCCTGAGTATTTACCGAGGGGTTCAGATGTCTTGACTCGTACCTTACGGTTTCGATAATTGGAAATTTGTAATTACTATCGTTGCAATTAATTTTTCCTATGAAGTCACTCACACTTAAACACCTGCGCTACTTCGAAGCGCTTGCCACCCACGGCCACTTTGGCAAGGCGGCGGCGGCCAGCGCGATATCGCAACCCGCGCTTTCCATACAAATCAAGGAGCTGGAGGCCATAATGGGTGGCCCCTTGGTCGAACGCGCAGCACGCGAAACCCGCCTGACCGCGCTTGGCGAAGATGTCCTAAAACATGGCCGCGAAATCCTGACGCGGGTCGAAGATTTGGGGATTCTTGTGCAATCTTCCGCTGGTCCCTTGTCGGGTCGCATCAGAATCGGGGTCATCCCCACGGTCGCGCCTTATTTGCTGCCATCAATCATTAAGGCACTGTCGCAACGATTCCCGCAGCTGACGATCGAACCCAAAGAGACCATCACCCAAACCCTGATCGGCGAAATTTTGGACTCCAGACTGGATTTTGCCGTTGTCGCTTTGCCGGTCTCGGAACCTAGCCTTCGGGAATTTTCGTTGTTTAACGAAGACTTTCTGCTGGTTCGCCCGGCGCGGGACGCCGGGTTGCCAATGCCAAGTTCGTCACAGCTCAGAACCATGCGGCTGCTGTTGCTGGAAGAAGGGCATTGTTTCAGGGATCAGGCGCTTTCATTCTGTTCGATCCGCAATATCGAACCGCAACACATTATGGAGGGCAGCTCTCTGTCCACATTGGTGCAGATGGTCGGGGCGGGCATCGGTGTGACGCTGATACCGGAAATGGCCGTGGGGCTGGAAACCCGGTCTGCCGACGTGTCCATCGCCCGCTTTCAGGATACTCCACCAACCCGGACCATCGGCCTGATCTGGCGAAAGACCAACCCGCTGGGCGAAAACCTCCTGAAAATTGGCGCAATTATTCGCAAAACCGCCGAAGAAAACGCTGGAGGCATGGGGCAAATGAAACCGGAACCAAACGGATGATCACTAACCGCTTTAGTGATTTGCGTGGCAATTACCCAGAAAACACATCATAAGCCTTCAACGCTTTGGCGCTGTAGGCATAAGACGGCCCGCCACCCATATAGGTCGCCATCGCCAATGCCTCGCACATCTCGTCTCGGGTGGCACCCAGCCGGACAAGGGAACGCACGTGAAATCCGATGCAGCTGTCGCAGCGGGTCGCAATGGCGATGCCAAGGGCCATGAATTCCTTGGTTTTCTCACTCAGCGCGCCATCGGTCTTGGCGGCCTTGCCCATGATGCCAAAGCCGCGCACGGTTTCGGGCACCTCCTTCGAAAAAGTTCCGATATTGGCCTCGGTCTCGGCCATGAAAGCTTTCCAGTCCATATCCAGTCTCCTTAACCGCGCTCGTCCGCGCCCATGCGACGCTCCAGCCAGCGCACACCGGCACTGATGATCAGAACCAGGATCAGGTATTCAAAGATCAACAGGGTATAGATTTCCAACGGGCGGTATTCCGTGACCACCAGCTCATTCGCGCGCCGGGTCAGTTCCTGCATCCCGATGACGCTGGCGAATGCGCTCATCTTGACGATGTAGATGAACTGGTTTGCCAAGGGCGGCAGAATGCGCCGGATTGCCTGCGGCAGGATCACATAGCGCATGGTCTGCATATAGTTCAGCCCGATGGTCTGCGCCGCTTCGCTCTGACCACGCGCAATGGATTGAATTCCTGCGCGGTAAATCTCGGCAGTGAAGGCGCTGTCAGAAATCGCCAATGTGATGATCGCACCCCAAAAGGGATCGATGGGGACATTCATGCCCATCGACTTGAACACAATGGGCAATCCGTAAAAGACCCAGAACAGCATCGGCAGCAGGGGAATGGCGCGAATGAATTCAACGTAAACACGGTTGACCAGCCGCCAGCCGCGTTTCTCGGACAATCCCGGCAGGGCCACCATCAGCCCCAGTACGATCGACAACACGGCCGCGATCAGTGAAATCTGGATCGTTGCCCCCATCCCTGAGATCAGGAATTTTACATTGATCCAACCCGATGCTGTGGTCGGGTTGATCACATACCAACCCCAGGTCTGGGACGACGAACAGCCTGTGAGCATCAGCAGGGGCATTATCATAAAGAGTTTTTTCATCTGCCCCTCTTAGTGCTGTAGTATCTGAGACAGGAATTTGCGACACCGATCAGACTGAGGGTTGGTGAAGAAATGTTCCGGCTTGCCTTCTTCGACGATCTCACCAGCATCCATGAAGATCATCTTGTCAGCCACTTTGCGGGCAAACCCCATCTCGTGGGTCACGACCACCATGGTCATGCCCTCATTCGCCAGTTCCACCATAACTTCCAACACTTCCGAGATCATCTCGGGGTCCAGCGCCGACGTGGGTTCATCAAACAACAGCACGCGTGGCTCCATGCACAGGGACCGCGCGATGGCCACGCGCTGTTGCTGACCACCGGACAACTGCATGGGCTTTTTGTCCGCCTGATCGGGAATATGTACCCGATCCAGATAATGGCGCGCTTTTTCTTCCGCGTCCTTCCGGCTCAGGCCGCGCGCTTTGATCGGGCCCAGAGTTAGGTTCTCCAAAACGGTCAAATGTGGAAACAGATTGAATTGCTGGAAAACCATCCCGACTTCTGACCGAATGGTTGCCGCAGATTTTGCATCATCCGTCAGCTCAATCCCGTCTACACGAATGGTACCTTTCTGGTGCTTTTCCAACTGGTTGATACATCTCACAACGGTCGATTTTCCTGACCCGGAAGGTCCGCAAATTACCACCTTTTCGCCGCTGTTAACTGTCAGATTGATGTCCTTGAGAACGTGAAAGGTATCAAACCACTTATTCACATCCACAAGTTCGATTGCGGCGTCTGGCATAAGCTGAATTGCCCCTATTTTAGCCTCAGTATAAAATTTTCTTGAGGTTATCTTTCCCTTTAGACTTAAATCAATGAAGAATACGATCACAAGATCGTAACGCCACCAACGGGAGATACCTATGAGCGTTTTTTGGAAAGCCGCGGCGGCTGCCGTGTTGGGGCTTGTATTGTCAGGTTCCGCACAGGCGCAATCTGCGCTGAACGAGATTCTGGATTCCGGCGTGCTCAAGGTTGGCACCACAGGTGACTGGAACCCTATGACACTGCGCGACCCGGCAACCAACAGCTACAAAGGGTACGACATCGACATCATGAATGCACTGGCCGCCGATCTTGGGGTTGAGGTAGAATTTGTCCCCACCGACTGGAAAACACTGGTGAATGGTGTGGTCGCGGGCAAGTACCACCTGACCGGGTCGGCATCGATTTCACCACCGCGCATGAAAGTTGCGGGTTTTTCAGACAGCTATATCTCGGTGGAACTCTTCCCCTACACCACCAAGGACAAGGTCGAAAAATTCGACGGATATGACTCGATCAATCAACCCGGAGTTAAGGTCGCGACGACTTTGGGCACCACGTTTGAAAAACGGGTCCGCGAGTGGTTCCCTAACGCCGAGATCAAGGTGGTCGAGGCCCCAGCCCGCGGTTTTCAGGAAGTTATCGCCGGTCGTGCTGATGTGTTCATCACGTCGAACATCGAAGGATCGACACTAGAGGAGAAGTTTCCAGTAGAGCGCGTGAAAAACGCCGGCCCCCGGTCACCTTCGCCGATTGCAATGATCCTGCCACAAGGCGACCAGATCTGGATAAATTATGTAAACAACTGGATCGAAGTGAAAAAAGCGGAAGGCTTCTTTGAAGCAAACCGCGAGAAATGGGGGCTCTGACGCCTTCAAGGACGTGCGGATTTTCTAACGCCCGGTCCTAAGGCCCGGGCGTTTTCGCTGGCCATCTGGTTTTTCAGAAAAGAGGATGCAGACACGCGACCTGATGAATTTCATCATCCAGTTCAGGCAATGTTTGCCTGCACTGTTCAGTCGCGAGCCAGCATCGTTGCGCAAAAGCGCACCCTTTCGGGATGTTCATGGGTGACGGCAACTCGCCTTCCAGCTTGATCCGCTCTTTCCGGGCATCCGGGTCGGCACGGGGCGTCGTGGAGAGCAACGCCTTGGAGTACGGATGTCGGGGAGCAGCGAACAGCTTCTCTTTCGGACCTTTTTCGACCGCGCGCCCCAGATACATGACAATCACGTCGTCGGCGAAATGCCGGACAACCGACAAGTCATGTGAAATGAACAGGTAGGCCAAGTTCAGCCGTTCCTGAAGATCGACCAGCAAGTTCAGGATCTGCGATTGAATCGACACATCCAGTGCCGAGACAGGTTCATCCAGAACCAGCACCTTTGGGTCCAGCATAAGCGCCCGCGCAATGGCGATCCGCTGGCGCTGCCCACCCGAGAACATATGCGGATAGCGGTCATAATGTTCCGGGCGCAGGCCCACCATCTCGATCATCTTGCGTGCCTGCATTTCACGGTCGGCGGCCGTCATCTGAGGCCGGTTGATGATCAGCGGTTCCTGCAGGATCTGGCCGATGCGCTGACGCGGATTCAACGAGCTATAGGGATCCTGAAAGACGATCTGCACCGTCTCTCGCATCTTGCTCCATTGCGAAGGGGTAATTTCGACCCCGTTTATCGTCAGGCTGCCCGAGGTTGGTTCTTCGATCATTGTGATCAGTCTGGCCAGCGTAGACTTGCCACAGCCTGACTCTCCGACAATGGCCAATGTTTTTCCCGGTTGCAGGTCGAAATCCACCCCCGACAGCGCCTTTACGGTTGCGGGTCTGGACAGCAACCCGCCTTTGACCGTGTAAAACCGGGCCAGGGCGTTGGCCTGAACGATAGGTGTGGTCATACCAGCTCTCCGGCGGCAATCTTTTCAACATGGTGACAGCGCGCCTTGCCAAATGCCTCGGCATGAGGGGTCGGCGGGGTCTGAGCGCAGGTCGCATCGGCAAAGCGGCACCGTGGGCTGAAAAGGCATCCTTTTGGCCGGTCGAATTGCCCAGGTACAACACCTGGAATCGTCGGCAGAATCTTGGACGTTGCCCGCTCCGGCAAAGCACTTAGCAGGGCCGTGGTATAGGGATGACGCGGCGTTCGAAACAAATCCCTGACAGGCTGTTCTTCAACCTTTTGCCCGGCATATTGCACCTGAACCCGCTCGGCGGTTTCCGCCACGACACCCATGTCATGGGTGATCAGAACCAGACCCATGCCATGCTCATTACGCAACCGGATCAACAGATCCAGAATCTGCGCCTGAATGGTCACGTCCAGCGCCGTGGTCGGTTCATCCGCGATCAGCAGCTTGGGGTTGCAGGCAATGGCCATCGCGATCACAACCCGTTGGTTCATGCCCCCTGACATTTGATGCGGAAAGGAATTCAGGCGGCTTTCAGGCGCGGGAATGCCAACCTGATCGAACAATTCGACCGCACGCTCGTGACGCTCTTTTCGGTTCAGGCCAAGGTGGATGCGCAATGCCTCTTTGATCTGAAACCCGACAGTAAAACAGGGGTTCAGCGAGGACATCGGTTCCTGAAAGATCATCGCCATGTCCTTACCAATGATCTTGCGCCGTTCGCGGGCCGAGATACCGGACAGGTCACGGCCCTCAAAGCTCATCTCATCGGCGGTGATCGTGGCGGTCCAGGGCAGCAAGCCCATCAGTGCCAGCATCGACACGGACTTGCCCGAACCGCTTTCGCCGACGATGGCCAGCAATTCGCCTTTGTCGACCGACAGGTCAACACCGTCCACGGCGCGGAAACTACCCGAAGATGTGGCGAACTCGACAGTCAGATTACGGATCTGCAAAAGGCTCATGCGATCAGCTCCGTTTCAGTTTCGGGTCCAGCGCATCCCGCAACCCGTCACCCATCAGATTGATGGCAAGCACGGTGACCAGAATCGCGAGACCGGGGAAGGTTACAACCCACCATGCGCGCAGGATGAACTCGCGCGCTTCAGCCAGCATGGTGCCCCATTCTGGTGTGGGGGGCTGCGCGCCCATGCCCAGAAACCCAAGGGCCGCCGCGTCCAGAATGGCAGTCGAAAAAGACAGGGCCGCCTGAACGATGATTGGCGCCAGACAGTTGGGCAATACCGTGATGAACATCAGCCGCGACTTGCCAGCACCGGCCACACGAGCCGAGGTCACATAGTCTTTTTGCCGTTCCGCCAGAACCGACGCGCGGGTCAGGCGCACGTAATGCGGTTGAAACACGATGGCGATAGCAATCATCGCATTGGTCAGTGATGGGCCCAGAATGGCGACCAGAACAAGGGCGAGCAGCAGAGACGGGAAAGCCAGGACGATGTCCATCACCCGCATAATCAACGTATCAACCCATTTGGGCGCAAAACCCGACAGAAGGCCGACCATTACGCCGCCCGTTACGGCAACACAGACCACAACGATCCCCACAAAGAAGGAATAGCGTGAACCCATGATCAGCCGCGACAGCATATCCCTGCCCAATGGATCGGTGCCCAACGGGAAGGCCCAGCTTCCGCCTTCCTGCCAGGCAGGGGGTTGCAGGATATGGTCCCGGAACTGTTCGGTCGGATCATAGGGGGCCAACAAAGGGGCAAAGGCCGCACAGAACACAAAGGCGGCAAAAACCCACAACCCGATCACGGCACCGCGGTTTTCGCTGAAATAGTACCAGAACTCTCGCAGTGCGCTGGGACGATTTTCGGCCATTGGTTGGTTCGACGAAAGCTCGGTCATCATCGTCTCCGGATTTTGGGGTTGATGATGCCGTACAAAACATCGACCAGCAGGTTCACCAGCATCACGATCACCGCGATCATCAGCAAACCCCCTTGCACCACCGGGTAATCCCTGCGGAAAATACTGTCGACCATCCACTTGCCGATGCCCGGCCAGCTGAAGATGGTTTCAGTAAGAATTGCCCCCGCCAGCAACGTACCAACCGACAACCCGATCACCGTGACAACCGGTATCAGCGCGTTACGTAGCGCATGCAGCCCGTTTACCCGGGTCGGCGACAACCCTTTGGCACGCGCGGTGCGGATGTAATCCTCGCCCAGAACCTCCAGCATCGCCGACCGGGTCTGACGCGCGATCACGGCCAGCGGAATAGTACCCAGCACAATCGTCGGAAGGATCAGATGACGAACGGCCGACCCGAATGCGCCTTCCTGTCCGGACAAAAGACTGTCGATCAGCATAAAGCCAGTGACACTTGGGAAGTAATAAAGTAGGTCGATCCGGCCGGACACCGGTGTCCAGCCAAGATTGCCCGAAAACACGATGATCAGCAGCAGCGCCCACCAGAAGATGGGCATCGAATATCCGACCAATGCCGAAGACATCAGTGCCCTGTCAAAAAACTTCCCCCGGTTCACCGCCGCAATCACGCCGGCAGGCAGACCCAAAGCGATGGCGAAGATCATGGCGCAGAGCGAAAGTTCCATTGTCGCGGGGAACAGCGAAAAGAACTCCTCCCAGACCGGTTTTTTGGTGACAAAGCTTTCGCCGAGATCGCCCTGCAAAACTCCGGCAAGGTATTCCCAGTATTGCTGCAACACCGGTTTGTCGAAACCCAGCTTTTCTACCATTTCCTGGTAGCGTTCTTCAGTCATGCCGCGCTCGCCGGCCATAACGATGATCGGATCACCCGGTAGCACCCGGATAAACATGAATGAAATCAACGTCACGCCCAGAAAGGTCGGGACGAACAGGCCAATGCGGGTGAGTAAGTAACCAAACATCAGCGACCTATGATTGTAAGCTCTTTGGGGAAATGGGTCAGCGACCGGCAGCCATCCTCAGTGACAAGCACATCATCTTCGATGCGAACGCCAAAACTTTCGAGCGCATACAGACCTGGTTCATTCGTCCAGACCATACCCGGCAGGATTTTCTGATGATTCCCACGCATGATATAAGGTGCCTCATGCACATCCCGACCCAACCCGTGACCCGTTTTGGTGCGAATACGATCCGCAAATGGCGAGGCCTCGAGCACGCTTATGACCGCATCGTCGATGTCATGGGCCGTTACACCCGGGCGGCAGGCTTCGAACCCGGCTTTGTTGGCGCGCAGAACGGCATCGTAGACTTCCCTGCCCTCGTCTGACACGTCCTGAACAAAGAAAGTTCGCGTAATATCGGCGGCGAAACCATCTTTGCGGGCACCGAAATCGAACAGTAACGCGTCGCCTGCCCTGATCTGGTAGTCGTTGCGCGCTTTCGCATGCGGCCGTGCCGAATTGTCGCCAGCCGCTACGATGGGTGAAAACGCCAGTGACTCGGCCCCTTCTGCAAACAGCGCCTGTATCAGGGCTTGCTCGATCTGTTTTTCGGTCTGGCCGACACGCACATCTGCAATCACACGACCCAGAGCACGTTCCGAGATATCGATGGCCGCCTGCATCGCAGCAATGTCTTCATCGGTCTTGATTATGCGCAGGCCCGAGATTTCGCGTTCACCGTCGACGATCCGTAAGCCCGGCAAAGCACGGGTGAACGCCGCAGAGACGAAAACCCGCATCACCTGACCTTCCACCGCAAGCGAGCGGATCGGCATTTGTGCGGCCAATGCGGTAAACGCATCGTCATAACCGGTCTGATCGCGCCAATCGAAAACAGCGCCCTCGAATCCGACAAGATCCCATGAGGCCAGTTCCAGATTGGGCACAATCGCTGCGGCCTGTCCCTCAGGCGGGACAACAACCACGAAGGGCCGTTCGTGGCTCATGAAAGCTTTTCCCAAAGCGCGGGTGAAATTCGGGCCAGGTACAAGAGCAACAGCGTCGACTGACATGTCCCGTGCCAGTTGACGATATTCGGACAGATCCGGCATTCAGGCCGACCTCCTCAATAAGAAAGCCGGAGCCGCCAAACAGGCGGCTCCGGTGAGTGAGTGGTGGCTTACTCGACGCTCACACCATAGAAGATGTGGCCGCCCAGCGGGTGCACTTTGTAACCTTGCACCTTGTTGCTCATCGGCATGAATACAACCGAGTGAGCAATGGTTGCCCATGGGGCCTGCTCTTTAAACACGACCTGCGCTTCTTCATACAGTTTGGTCCGCTCGGCCTGATCGGTGCTTTGCTTGGCTTTCAGGATCAGATCCTCGAACGGCTGGTGGCACCATTGCGCGCGGTTCGATGCTTCGACACCGTCACAGCCCAGCAGAACGGCCAGGAAGTTGTCCGGATCGCCGTTATCCCCGGTCCAGCCCAGCAGAACAGCACCGTCGCGGTTCAGTTCTTTCGAGCGTGACAGGTATTCGCCCCATTCGTACGAAACGATTTCGACGCCCACACCAACCTTGGCAAAATCGGCCTGAATCAGCTCGGCCATGCGGCGGGCATTGGGGTTATAGGGGCGCTGAACCGGCATCGCCCAGACCTTCATCGAAAGGTCCGAGACGCCTTCGGCCTCAAGCATGGCCTTGGCCGCTTCGGGATCATAGGCATCGTCCACAATAGCGTCGTTATAGCCCCACATGGTTGGCGGGATCGGGTTCTTGGCAGCCTGGCCCGAGCCCTGGAAAACCACGTCGATGATCGCCTGCTTGTCGATCGCCATGTTCAACGCCTTGCGAACCTTGGGGTTGTCGAACGGCGCCATCGTGGTGTTGTAGGCAAGATACCCGACGTTCAGCCCTTCCTGCTCCATCATGTTGATGTCTGCATCATCCTTCATCGCCTGAATGTCAGCCGGGTTCGGGTAAGGCATCACATGGCACTCGCCAGCTTTCAGCTTCTGGTAGCGAACAGACGCGTCCGGCGTAATGGCAAAGATCAGGTTTTCGACCTGCGCCGGTTCCTTCCAATAATCGCCATTGGCGGCATAGCGGATCACCGCGTCTTTCTGATAGGCCACGAACGAGAAAGGCCCGGTCCCGATGGGCGCGGTATTCAGTTTCTCAGGCGTGCCGGCAGCCATCATGGCATCGCCATATTCGGCTGACATGATCGATGCAAAATCCATCGCCATATTCGCAACAAAAGGCGCCTCTGGCTTGGACAGGGTGAACTTCACCGTGTAGTCATCAATCTTTTCGATAGAAGAGACCAGATCCGGCATCCCCATACCCTGGAAGTATTCCCACGTGCCGCCAGACACTTGGTTATAGGGGTGGTTCTCGTCCTTTTGGCGCATGAACGAGAAGATTACGTCATCGGCGTTGAAATCGCGGGTCGGGGTGAATTCATCATTCGAATGGAATTTGACACCCTGGCGCAGCTTGAAGGTGTATTCCAGGCCATCATCACTGGCCTCGACACTTTCAGCCAGACCGGGGATCACGTTGGTTGTACCGGTTTCGAATTCCAGCAACCGGTTATAAATAGGATGCGACGAGGCATCAAAGGTTGTTCCTGCGGTAAACAGTGCAGGGTCGAACCCCTCGGGTGAACCTTCGGAACAATACACCAGGGTATTTGCCTGTGCCACGGCACCCGACAGGGCTATTGCCGTGGTTGCGGCCAGAAGATTGAGTTTCATGATTTTCTCCCAGAAATGGACTTGGCAAGACAATCGCATGGCTCTTTGTCGTCAGAGCGTTCAGTGACAATACAGGTCGTTGCGATATCCCTGACAAATGTATCCAAAATACAAAACCTGTTGTCAACCGGCTCTGTCACTGACTTTCGTGAATGATGCCCCGTTGAAAGGGTGTGTCATGAACCTGAAAGCGCCCTGCCCCTAGGAAATCGCGAAGGGCGACACTAACATTTCACAGGTTCCGGCAGTTTGGCCACAGATATCGACTCTCGTTGACCCAAAGTCATTTTGGTAAGAATGGATAGCTATCTCTGACCGGTAGCTGAGGAAGTATCCTTGCGCATATCGCGAATGCAATCGTAACCCAGCCAGAATAAGACTGTCAGTGTGACCAGAAATACGTAAGGAAGCAGCGAGATATGCATAACCAACACGCCATAGAACATGGCGGCGTATGCGGCGATTTGGACTATCACCAACACACCCCACGCACCCATTCCCCAAAGATTGCGCGCATTCCCCTGACCGGTCGAGTTGCGCAGGCTCTGACACTCTGCCTCGTTCACCACGGGGGACGCGGCACACGTTGAATTGAGAGTGCCGTTGGTGTCGAGCGCGCTGGATCGACATGCATCGAAACAAGGGGCCGCCTCTCGACAGGCGGGCGCAGTGTGTAACATTGGTTGAGTCCTTGGACATCTGGGGTTTGGCAGCGAGCCTTCACTGTGCCTCAGGACAACTACCTCCCGCACCATGCCACCCACGAAATCAGGCGCCACCGTTGCCATCTTGCAATCATATCCAGCGGAGAAATGCCGATCCTCGCTCTGGCGCAGCATAAAACCGCACACATAGCCGAGAGACCCGTGAATACCGCGATCAGATGAGGTCTGAAGAGCTATTCGTGACCCTCGGTGACTCATGGCTTTTGGCGCGGTTCCGGATGCGCGCTATCCGCTGAACTGGGACCTTCGCGTGCATCCAGCGCTCCATTCTACGGCGTCCTTCGATGCTGAGTGCGGCTACTTTGTTCCCATACCGGGATCGCCCCATCAGATAATCCATTGGTTTCTAAAAGGAGTCGCGGTTCAGGTATCGCTCACAAGTTCATTTGTGTACAAATTGGTAAGATTGCGTTCAAGTACATGTCAGATTCAGCCTCCGAGGATGCCATGCCAATTGAACACGCCCCTTTCAGCCAAGCGGAATATGACCGCAGGATCGCCAAGACCCGAAGCGCTATGGAAAAAGCGGGGCTAGAGCTACTGTTTGTCACCGACCCTTCGAACCAGGCTTGGCTGACTGGCTATGATGGTTGGTCCTTTTATGTGCATCAGGGCGTATTGCTCGGCATGGAAGGTGAGCCGATTTGGTGGGGACGCCAGATGGATGCATTGGGTGGGTTGCGCACTTGCTGGATGTCCAAGGACAACATTCGCGGCTATGCAGACCACTACGTCCAATCAACCATACGCCATCCCATGCAGGATCTGGCGGGCCACATTCGCGCGCTCGGGCTGGGTACAACCCGCATCGGCGTTGAGATGGAGAACTATTACTATTCCGCAAAGGCACACGAGGTTTTGGGCACGGAATTGCCCGAAGCGACGCTGGTGGATGCGACGGCACTGGTAAACTGGCAGCGTCTAATCAAGTCGGAAGAAGAAATTGTCTTTATTCGCAAGGCGGCCCGGATTTCGGAAAAAGTAATCCAAACGGCCATTGATCGCGCTGCAGTGGGAGTGCGCAAGAACGACCTTGTCGCAGATATCTTTCATGCCGGGATTACCGGGGTTGAGGATGATTGGGGGGATTACCCAGCCATTGTCCCTTTGACACCCTCAGGGCTGGATGCCACAGCCGCGCACCTGACATGGAATGGCGCACCGATGAAGAAGGGTGAAGCAACATTTTTCGAACTGTCAGGCTGCTATCGGCGCTACCACGCTCCGCTTTGCCGCACGGTTTATCTTGGCACTCCGCCGCCGGAAATGCGGGACGCGGAACACGCACAGATCGAAGGGATAGCTGCGGGTCTAGAGGCTGCCCGGGCTGGCAATCGGACCAGCGACATTGCAAACGCTTTTCTTAAGGTTCTTGCCCGTCACGGAATCGAACGGGAGGGGCGCATGGGATACCCTATCGGTTTGAGCTATCCGCCAGATTGGGGCGAACGGACAGCGTCGATCCGCGCCGAAGACGAGACCATTCTGCAACCGGGCATGGTTTTCCATTTCATGCCTGCGTTGTGGATGGACAGCTGGGGCCTTGAGACCACGGAAACCATTCTTATCACTGAAAACGGCCCCGCCGAAGCCCTATGCAATATCGAGCGAAAGCTCTTTGTGAAAGACTAAGCCTTGAGCACCCTCGAAGACGCCAAGACCCTGCTGGGCGAACTGATCAGCTTCCCCACGGTTTCGTCAGACAGTAACCTGGACATGATCAAGCACCTCGCGGACCGGTTGAGCGATTGCGGTGCAGAGGTGGAAATATGGCATGACGAAACCGGCACCAAAGCCAATCTTTTTGCCTCATTGGGCCCCAAGCGCGACGGTGGTATCGTCCTATCAGGCCATTCCGATGTGGTGCCTGTTACGGATCAGGACTGGTCCTCGGACCCATTCGTGATGGAGGAGCGGGACGGCAAGTGGTTTGGTCGCGGCACCTGCGATATGAAAGGGTTTATCGCGGCGGCAGTCGTCATGGCCCCGTATTACGCAAAGCTGGATCTTCAGCGCCCATTGCATTTCGCCTTTACATATGATGAAGAAATCGGCTGTTTTGGCGCGCAGGCTTTGGCCAAGACCCTGCGGAAGAAAGCGATCAAACCCGCTGTGGTCATCATTGGCGAGCCCACCTCGATGCGCATCATCGAGGGCCATAAGGGCTGCTATGAATATACAGCGCATTTTACCGGGTTCGAAGGCCATGGCTCGGCCCCCGAGCGCGGTGTAAACGCCGTCGAATACGCGGTGCAATACGTCTCGAAACTGTTGACGCTGAAGGCTGATTTGCAAGGGAGAGCACCGGCAAACAGCCCGTTCGACCCACCATGGACGACAATAAATACCGGTACGTTGGTGGGCGGGGTGGCCCATAATGTGATCCCCGGTAAGGCGCGGGTCGATTGGGAGATGCGACCAGTGCAAAAGGCGGATGCGGATTACGTCAAAGACGAACTGCACCGGTTTTGCGCGCAAACCCTGATCCCGGCAATGCAGGCTATTCACCCCGATGCTGGTATCAAGACCGAAATTATCGGTGAGGTCGACGGGCTAGAACCAATGGACGACAACGAGGCGCGTGACCTTGTGATGGAACTGACAGGGGCAAACGGAGCCGACGTTGTACCCTTCGGTACCGAGGCCGGGATATTCCAGCAGTTGGGGATGAACGTCGTTGTTTGCGGTCCCGGATCAATCGATCAGGCGCATAAACCGGATGAATACGTCTCGGTCGAACAGATGGCCCAGTGCCTTGATATGCTTCGGCGGTTATCTTCGAAGCTGGAGTAGATGATGACCTTGGTCCGCGCGGTATCGATATTCTGGTTGGGTGCACCGGTCTGTTCGTGCTGTTCTGGGCGGGTGGCTACAGTTTTGCCAAGATGGGGCTGCCCTATGTGGAACCGATGACCATGCTTGCGATCCGTTATGGTCTGGCTGTTCTGTGTCTTCTGCCGCTGCTGGCGGTGTTCCGCCCTGCCCTGCCGCGTGATCACTCGAAATGACCCGGTACCGGCTAGCACAGTGCAATACTCATTCTTTTTTGTCGTGATATTTCCCATCACCATGACCAGCGAAACGATAGAAACCACCTGAACCGAGATCACAACCGTCAGGAAAGCGCATTCACATAGCTTTTGATCGTCGACCGGCATCCGTGCTGCCAGATCCGTGGCAACCAGCGTGTGAAGGATTCTGCAAACTGGGCTTCACGGCCAGTACTTCCGTACAGGTTTGCTACCTCAAGCCACTTTTCGGGCCGTCCCCTGGCGGCAAGGGCCGCACTCTGCAAATCGCTCCAGATGGGATCATTGGGCGCAATCTCTGATCCATCCTCACGCAGACCGGCGCACATCCGGCACCAGAAAGCTTCAACCAGTGCCAGCCCAGTGACAGATGTACCCGAGGCCAGAGCATCGCGAATGGACGGAAGCAGGAAACCGGGGTGGCGCGCAGACCCATCAAAGGCCACGCGTCGCGTGGTATCGTGAATAGCCGTATTCGAAAATCTGCGTTTAACCAGATCCAGATACTGTTCCGGTGTCATCCCAGGAACCGCACTGGCATGAGGAAGAATTTCTTCGGTCTGGACTTTCAGGAAGAATGCCGAAATTTCCCGGTCGTTCATGCAGTCCGAGATTGTGGGGATGTTCAGAACCTCGCCCACATTCGCCAGAATCTGGTGCCCGCCGTTCAGAATGCGCAGTTTCAGTGTTTCATATGCGTGTACGTCCTTGGTGATCGTAACGCCGACATTCTCCAACATTGGCCGCCCGGCGCAGAAATCATCCTCAATCACCCATTGGCGGAAATTCTCGTGTGACACCGGAACGCAGTCTTCAATTCCTAGGGCTCGAGCCTGCGACCGAACTTGATCAGAGGTGGCGGGAACAATGCAATCCACCATTGAATTCGGAAACGCCCCGTTCTGATCGATCCAATCCGCAAGATCAGGGTCCGTCCGGCGCGCCAGTTCAACAACACAGTTGCGCAAGATAGTACCGTTGCCCTGAAGGTTGTCACAACTTAATGCCGTAAAG
>NZ_JBXWSL010000057.1:0-15356 GCF_059613425.1 Ruegeria sp. BHSA123
TACGGGGCGCTGGATGGTGAAATCCTACGGATTGGCGCCGATACCGTCAAACGTTCAGAGCGGAACGACGAAGAGGTGTTCGTTGTGGAAATTCGCACGAGCGACACAATGCTCGATGGAAATGGTGTCGCGGTGGAAATCATACCCGGCATGAACGCAGAGGTTGACATTTTGTCAGGTCGAAAATCCGTATTGGAGTATCTGCTGGAACCTGTCGTGAAGATAAAAGATCAAGCTTTGCGTGAGTAAGTGCAAAATAGTTGTTTTTCCGACGCTTACAGTGTTTTTCTATCAACATCGCCTGACGCAGAGGGCGGAAAGAAATTCAGGTTCGCAATCTGCCCACCAGGGGGTCACTATTTCCAGTCGACATCCCCCAGGAAAATATACCCGGCACCGTAAATCGTTTTGATCAGGCGCGGATTCTTTGGATCTTCACCAAGTTTCGTACGCAACCTGGAGATTCTGACATCCATAGCACGATCAAAACTGTCGCCGGCCGCACCGCCCAAGGACTCCTGCATCTGCCCCCTGCTGATCAGCCGCTTGGGGCTTTCCAGAAACAGACGCAAAACCTCGCCTTCAGCATGGCTGAAAGGTGTTTCAGTCCCTGACCCGTCTTCCAGAACATACCGATCAAAATGCGCAATCCAGCCGTTGAATTCCGCCCTGTCCGATTGTGATGTCCGACCGCGCGGCGCGCGCAACCTGGCCCGCACCCGGGCAACGACTTCTGTCGGGTCAAACGGCTTGGTAATATAGTCATCCGCGCCCAACTCCAGCCCTGTCACACGGTCCTGAACCTGTGCCCGGCCGGAAATAATGATCACTGCTGCACCCTGTTCCAGCGCCAAGCGATGAACTAGCGCCAGCCCGTCGGTATCTGGTAAAGACAGGTCCACAAGGCAAACATCAGGGGTTACTCGATTAAGGGCTGCTTCAAACTCTCTGGCACGGGAAAAACTCTGCGTCCGGAAACCGGCATCCTCCAGTGCATCCGTCAGAATGCGCCGTATCTCGGGTTCGTCGTCGAGAATGGTCACCAGTGGTTGCGACATCAGGCGGCCTCGGTTTGGATCAGAGCAGACAATTGAGCCTGTGAGAACGGTTTACGCAAAACAGGTGCCAGGGCAAGCGCCCGTTGATGCAGCGGATCTGAATTTGGCAGAGATGTCATAAGGATAAGCGGCAACCCCGGTTTCATCTGTTCAAGGATGTCCAAGCCTGTACCGTGTCCTTCCAGACGGATATCCGACAAGACCAGCGAAATGTCCTTCACACTCGATATCAAGGCCAGTGCTTCATCAACTGAATTTGCTTCAATGACAGTAAAGCCCAAATCCACCAGCATGTCCCTAAACTGCCCGCGCAGGTCTTCGCTGTCTTCAACCAACAGTACCAATCCACCCTGAGCCGGAGGAGCGGGCCGAAAAGGCAAACGCATGACAACTGAGGCCCCAGATGGTGTATTTCTTAGATTCAGATCGCCACCGGCAAGCTTGACCGTATCATAAACCATCGGCAGCCCCAGTCCTGACCCGTCGCTCCCTTTTGTTGTGAAAAACGGGTTCAGTGCCTTTTCTAGCGCCTCGGGTGAAAACCCCGGCCCGGTGTCGGAAACCGTGACTTCGATCCAGATCTCACCTATGGCATGTGCACTGATTGTGATTTGACCCGTGCTCCCGCAGGCATCCCGGGCATTCAGGACCAAATTCAAAAGCGCATCCTGAACCATACCCGGATCAAGCATCAATGTTTGTTTTGGCAAGGTGTTTACGACGGACAGGCCCACACCGCGAGGCAGTGAGGGTGTCGCCAGAATCCTCAGGTCTTCCAACAATCCCCCGATGTCCGTTGCCTGCGGTTGCGGCGTTCGGTTTCCAGTCATGTCGGCGATCCGGTTCAGCAGCTGCCCGCCCCGGCGCGCGGTTTGTTGAGTTGCGGCCACAAGTTCCTGAGCGCCATCCGGCAAATCCATCTTGTCGAGGCGGGACTGCATCCCCAGGATGATAGTGAGCAGATTGGAAAAGTCATGGGCAAGCCCGCTGGTCATCTGGGCTGCCATCGCCCGGCGGCGGGTTTGCTGTAATGCAACGCGTGCCTGTGTCTCTTCGGTGATGTCCACCGACATCACGTACACACCCCCTGCCCCATCCGGCGTAAACGAAACCCGGATGCGTCGGGAATCCTGATCTTCGGTGAACTCGAAAACCGACGGCTCTCCGCTATAGGCCTTAAACAATTGGGCCTTAACCCGTTCAAAGGCGGTCGCACCCAGCGCTTCAGAAATGTGAAGCCCCAGAATATCGGACGGACGCCCAGGCATGACGGCGCTCAGGCGACGGTTCGAGTAATCGTATCGGCCGTCGCTGTCCAAATGCGCAATATGAGCCGGCATCATCTCGGTCACCATACGTGTGCGAGCTTCGATTTCGGTCAATTCCCGCTTGGCCTCTTCCAGCGCCGCGATCGTGGCCGCAAGTTTGCGGTTGGTTGCGGACAGTTCTTCCGCGTGGCTCAGCAACTGTTCCGACAGTTCCTCAGACCGCGCGCGCAACAGGTTTTCCGCCCGCCGCGTTCCGGTGATATCGGTGTAGACCGCGACCCACCCGCCTTGTGGCAGCGGTGCGCCTTCAATTGAAACAACCTGCCCATTGGGACGCACGCGCTCCATGTAGTGAGGCTCAAACGCCAAGGCTTGCTGGACGCGCAGATTGACCATTTCCTCGACACTTTCATCGTCGCCATACTCACCGCGGCTGGCAAGAAAGTGGATCGTATCCCGAAACAAAGCACCCCTTTGAACAAGCTCGTCCGGCAAACCGAACATTTCCTGGAAACGGCGATTGCTGAGCACCAGTTGCAATTTGCTGTCATAAATGGAAAGCGCCTGACCTATCAGGTTCAGCCCGGCGGTCGTCATCGCCTTGATACGCTTTTCCGTTATGTCCAACTTCGTCTTCTCCTCGGCTCATGCCTAGCATCTGAAACCATGCACGGGTAGTGGAATTGAGGGGAGGCGTTTAGGACCCTGTCTTCGTTCAATTGCTTTTTGCAATCCGGGAGTGCACAAAGCAAAATACTTCGACAAACCCGCCCGTGACCGAGCGTCCGGTACAGCCAGAATAGATGAACGTTGACAATAAACCGCGTTCTAAGATGTGTATCTGGGACAGGATTTTGCGCCTTCAGTTGTGATCGAGTGCAAGGACAATGTGTGGTCCATATTTTTCATCCGGTGGCGCAACATCTGTCGGCCTAACCGTGCGAGATCTGTTGCAAAATCCGGATTCTCCGCGACATTCTCGAATTCGCCCTTACCTTGATGGTCGAACAGGATCGGGGGCAGGTCGGCAGCGAACTCGACCAGGGTGAACCGTTCATCCCGCAATATTCCCAAACACGAGTCGCTGTTACCGGTCCCCAATTCTTGTTGCCATAACGTCGGGTTTTCAGGTTCTGAGAAATCAAGTTCGCTGAAAGAATAGTCGCGCCAATCGTCTGGGATATTACCCCGCAACAATGGCAGCAAGGACCGTCCATCCATAGCGTTCGGAACAGCCTGTCCAATCCAGTCCAATATGGTTGGTGTGACATCCACAGACTCGGTTGGAACGGTGATCTTGCTTCCCGCCATAGCTTCATTCCCGGGCAAACGGATCATCAGCGGTGTGTGATACGCCGCATCGTAGACCGTCATCTTGCCCCAGCTGTGTCGATCCCCCAGCATTTCACCATGATCGGCGGTGATAACCAGCAGTGTATCGTCGTATTGCCCGCTGTCCTTCAGGTACTGGACAACACGACCGATGTGGTGATCAACCTCTGTTGCCAGGCCAAGATATATAGCACGCAAAGTGCGATTGTTTTCGTCCGTAGGTTCAACGTCATCAAAACCGTGAACGAATTTTTTCGCGCTATAGGTATCCAGCTTTGGTCCGAAGAACGGATGCAGCGCTTTTTCTGCTGCTGCGCTCGGCAAGCAGTGCGGCAGAGGGATGTCCGCCGGGTCATACATGTCATTGTAGGGGGCCGGTGCGACCAACGGCGGATGCGGGCGGATATAGGTCAAATGGGCGAACCAACCCTTTCCACGATGAGGCGCGATTCCGTCCAGAAAGGCATCGGTCAGAAAGGCTGTATCGCTGTCTTCTGCCCGATACAGCGCGGGATCATTCAGCTGCGGGTGTCCACCATCGGGCGAAACGGGCTTGTAGACGTCCCAGTACTTTTCGAATTGATACCCCTTTTTCATCAGATGGGCTTGCCATGGATATGATTCTTCAAGGCGCATTTCGACAACTTCAACGAACCCGGTCATCGACTGTTCGTAAGACTTGAGGTCAGGGTCATTGGGATCATGGACGCGCGGATCGGCGGAGGTATCTGTGTACCCAAACAACATTGGCAAGTAACCAGCTTTGCGCATTTCCGTGGCAATGTTCGGGGTATCGTGTCGCAACGGCGTTCCGTTTCTAACCGACCGATGATTCATCGCATATTGGCCGGTCAGAATCGATGCTCGCGAGGGACCGCAGGGATTGGTGACCGAGAAATGGCGGGTAAAGGTCACGGCCTCATCCATAAAAGCCCGCAAATTCGGAAGGTTCACATGGTCTGCCAAGGCCCCGGACAGGCAATCCGCTCTGAGTTGATCGATGATGACAAACAAGACGTTCTTGGTCTGATGCATACCGACTTCTCCGATTCCGCGCCGTAATAAAATAAACAACGCGGAATGTGTATTGCTTCCCGCCATAGCGCAACCGATTTGTCGGTCGGACAAAGGCGTATTATCCCGACAAAGTTGCTGTGCGATAACTTCTGGTAAGCACCTGTTCAGCATAGCTCCAATGCGACGGTCGGCGTGACGTCAAGGCCATCCGGCGCGGCAAAAAGATGTTCAATGGCACAAAGCCATTGCGGTCATTGAATGTTTCACTTCACATGACCTCATGACGCAGCCTTCGATAATCTCAGAACACGATTCCAGCGGTACTCGTGTACGCATATCCGGAGAGCTGCTCACGCAATCGCTGCAAACCGTTGAACAAGGTTTTGCCTCTGTCCGCCCAACCGGAGACAGGCTTGTTCTCGATCTGTCCGAGGTCGAAGCCCTGGATACCGGCGGTGCCTGGCTGATCGCGGACCTTGGCAAACGCTTCACGTCGCAAGGTGCAACACTTGAATTTCAAGGGGTGAAACCGGCACATGCCACTCTGATAGATACTGTAACCCGCAGCATACCCGACGAACCCGGTGAACTTGATAAACCGCGAAGTCTGTTGGATTTGATCGCACAAATGGGTCACATCACCGTAGGTGCCTGGCGGGATACGCTTTCCATCCTCGAATTTCTGGGTCTGACACTGCATCGGCTGTTTCGTACCATTGTTATGCCATGGCGACTGCGCAAGGCAGCGCTGGTCACACACATGGAAGAGACCGGGTTCAAAGCACTGCCAATCGTGGCCCTTATGGGATTTCTGATCGGTGTAGTACTGGCCTTTCAGGGCGCAACCCAGTTGAAGCAATTTGGAGCTGAGATATTCGTTGTCGAACTGATCTCGATCTCGGTTCTGCGTGAATTGGGCATATTGTTGACGGCAATTATTGTTGCCGGGCGCTCGGGTTCTGCATTCACCGCATCTATCGGTTCGATGAAAGTGCAGGAAGAAATCGACGCAATGCGAACACTGGGTCTGGACCCGATCGAAGTTCTGGTCATTCCCCGCGTTTTGGCCTTGTTGATCATGTTGCCCATACTGGGTTTTGTCGCCGATATCGCGGGTCTGTTTGGTGGCGCATTGATGAGCTGGATCGACCTGGGTGTAAGCCCCGGCATGTTTCTTACTCGCTTGAAGGAAAACACCGACGTCTGGCAATTGGCGGTCGGTCTTATCAAAGCTCCGTTCTTTGCGCTCGTTATTGGCGTTATTGCCTGCTGGCAGGCAATGCAGGTCAAAGGGTCCGCCCAAAGTGTCGGTCAACGTACGACAGCATCAGTTGTTCAATCCATTTTCATGGTGATCGCAATCGACGCTTTGTTTTCGATCTTCTTCTCAGAGATCGGAATATGACATGACCGGGGATACACCACAGCCATCAGTCGCCACAACTAAAGACCGTGAGGCTGTCATTCGTGTAAGCGGGCTCCGAACTCAGTTCGGTACCCAGGTGGTACACGAAAACCTGAATCTTGATGTCTGGAAGGGAGAAGTTCTGGGAATCGTTGGCGGGTCGGGCACCGGTAAATCCGTATTACTCAGAACTATCGTAGGGCTGAACAAACCCGCCGCCGGAGAAATCGAGGTGCTGGGCGTCGATGTTCTGAATGGCCCAGAGGATGACCGCCGCAGGATCGAACGCCGCTGGGGTGTTGCCTTTCAGGACGGGGCACTGTTTTCGTCATTGACCGTGCTGCAAAACGTGATGGCTCCGTTGCGGGAACACACAGGTCTCAGCGAAAAACTAATGGAGTCTCTGGGTGCATTGAAGATTAGCCTCGTGGGTCTGCCACAGCTGAGTTGCGGCAAGTTTCCGTCAGAACTGTCGGGTGGCATGCGCAAGCGCGCTGCGCTGGCTCGGGCGCTGGCCCTTGACCCCGAGATCGTTTTTCTGGACGAACCAACCGCAGGATTGGACCCGATCGGCGCAGCCGCGTATGATGAACTGATCGGTGAGTTACAGCAGGCACTTGGGTTGACCGTTTTCATGGTCACCCATGATTTGGACAGTCTTTACGCGATCTGCGACCGCGTTGCAGTGCTTGCAGAAAAGCGCGTACTGGTTGAAGGTCCGATTGAGGACATGACCAAGGTCGACCATCCTTGGGTACAGGAATACTTCACAGGCCCCCGCGCCCGCGCGGCGCAACAGAAGGGGCAAAACAGGTAAAAGCAATGGAAACCCGGGCGAACTATATCCTGATCGGCGCGTTTACCCTTGCGGGGTTGCTGGGCGCATTCGGCTTTTTCCTGTGGCTCGCCAAGTTTGAGATCACGCGCCAATACGCTTATTACGATGTACTGTTTGACAATGTCGCAGGTCTGTCGGCAGCCAGCGGCGTGAACTTCAACGGCCTGCCGGTCGGGCAGGTCGTTTCCTTGCAACTGGATGATAATGATCCGTCAAAGGTTCGGGTGCGGATCGAAGTGGACGCAGACATTCCGATAACCAATGATACAATCGCACAGCTTCAGTCACTTGGTGTGACTGGTGTTGGTTATGTCGAACTGACAGGGGGGTCCGCTAACGCCGAACGATTGCCACAAAAGAGCATTATCAAGAGCAAACGAAGCACAATTCAATCCCTGTTCGAAGGCGCGCCAAAAGTTCTGGATGAAGCCGTGACGCTTTTGGAGAACCTGAACAAAGTCGTCGATGATAAAAACCGGGAAGCTGTGAGCGGTATTCTGGACAATCTTGCTTCGGCCACAGGTAAACTGGACAATACACTGACAAGTTTTGAATCCGTGGCAAATGACATCGGCAGCGCTGCGCAGGATATTGGCGCGTTTTCAAAGCGGCTGGACCCACTGATCGAAACTGCTCAAACAACGCTCGAAACCGGTACGGAAACATTGGAAGCCGTCAAAACGGCTTCCGGGTCCGCCAAGACCGCGCTGGACGAAGCTAAAACAACCTTTCAGACGGCTGACCGCATTTTGCAGCAGGACGTGAAGCCTTTCATCGAGCGAGGCTCGCAACTGGCTGAACGGTTGACCGTTTTGTCTGATGAAGGCAGCGTTACCCTTGGAATTGTGAACGAAACCGTTCTGAACGCCAATACGGCGCTTGGCTCGATTACTACGGCGATGGAGTCCGCCAAGGGGGCACTGGCTTCGGCAGAATCCGCTTTTGACTCTGCAAATCGTGTCATGGAGGAAGACGTGGCACCTGTTGCGGAAGATGTCCGGAAGGCGGCCAATCAGGTGACCGAAACCGTCGCGGGCATAACGGAAAAGATCGATCAGATCTCGGACGACGTCCTGAGCGCGTCAAATTCCGCGTCCGAATTGCTGGGAACCATCGACGAAATCGTGCAGAGCAACCGCCGACAAGTGTCAGACTTCCTGCGTGTCGGGTTGCCTCAGTTTGTTCGTTTTATCGAAGAATCCCAGCGTCTTGTTATCAGTTTGGATCGCCTCGTAGACAAAGTTGAACGCGATCCGGCACGTTTCCTTCTGGGCACCCAAGCATCGGAGTTCCGTCAATGATCAAGCCTGCACTTGCAATGTTGATGGTCGTGTTGTTTGGCGGCTGCGCTGGTCTGGGCACGTTGAAACAAGCGGCGAAACCGAATGACTTGTATCTGCTGACCCCTAAAAGCACTTTTTCCTCAGCACTGCCCAGGATTGAAAAGCAGATCGTCGTTCAGGAACCGACGGCAACTGCCGCAGTGAACACGGATCAGATTGCCATTCAACCTACTGCGTTGCAGGTTCAATATTTGCCCCGCGCCCGCTGGGTGGATCGCGCGCCCTTGATCGTTCAAACCCTATTGGTCGAAAGCTTTGAGAACTCGGGCAAAGTCGCAGCTGTTGGACGCTCAACCGTTGGTCTGCGAGCCGATTACGTAATTGCCCCGGACCTTAGAGAGTTTCAGGGGGTCGTGATCGAAGACACCGAGAATGGAACCAAAATTCGCGTCGAAGTTCGTATTAACATCAAGGTGATCGACGAATACGAAGACAAGATCATTGCGTCCAGCTCGTTCCAGGAAAACGTCGTGGCGGCAAGCGATCAGACACCCGATCTGATCAACGCGTTTGATCTGGCTTTGGGGCGCGCGATGCGAGATTCTGTAGAATGGAGCATTCGCAAGATCAATACCCACGTGGCAAACAACCCGCGATCCATTCCCAGATAACGAAAGCCGCATAAGACGGCGGAAAAAGCGGGCAATTACAGACGCGCTTTCACATGACCAAACATTGCTCTACCCAATGTGGTTTTCAGAATTGTGCGGCCGAAGCTCGGTTCCAATCATCTGCAAATTCTTCGGGAATGTCGTCCTTTAACAAGGCGCCGTCCTCCAGATAGGTATAAAGTTCGGCATAGCTGCGCTCATGCTCGTCCGCAGTGCGGCGCAAGATATCACGGGGATGTAACTCGGATGCTTTTTCCTTGCCCATGGCGCCCAAAAGCTCGCGGAAACTTTCCAGCGTGGCATCGTGATAGCGATGAACACGCCGACGTTTCTGAGGCACATTCACGGCGCGCCCGCGGATGGGATCTTGTGTAGCCACCCCTGATGGACAACGGTTTGTGTTGCAATGCAATGCCTGGATGCAACCAACCGCAAACATCATCGCGCGCGCCGAGTTGCACATGTCTGCACCAAGCGCCAACTTCTCGACCATGTCATAACCGGTCGCCACTTTGCCGGAGCAGATGATCCGAATCTTGTCACGCACTCCGACACCGCGCAAACAGTTGCTGACAAAGATCAAGGCTTCGTTCAGGGGCATACCCAACCGGTTGGTAAATTCCACCGGGGCTGCGCCTGTGCCCCCTTCTGCCCCGTCAATCGTGATGAAATCCGGCAAGATACCCGTTTCAAGCATTGCTTTGCAGATCGCCATGAACTCGGACGGCCTGCCGATGCACAGTTTGAAACCGACAGGTTTGCCACCTGACATTTCCCGCAGGTGCTGGACAAAATGCATCAAACCCGTGGGCCCATCGAATGTGCTGTGGGTGGGCGGAGAAATCACATCCTGATGTTCTGGCACACCACGTATCTCGGCAATCTCAGCATCAACTTTGGCAGCAGGCAGAACACCGCCGTGGGCGGGCTTTGCACCTTGTGACAGCTTGATCTCAATAGCCTTGACCACGTCCTTTCTTGCCTTTTCGGCAAACTTGTCCTTGTCAAATCCACCAGCCGGGGTCCGGCACCCGAAATAACCCGTCCCGATCTGCCAGATGATGTCTCCGCCTTCAGCCAGGTGATGCGGTGACAGACCGCCCTCTCCGGTGTTATGCGCGAACCCCCCATCCTTGGCTCCTCCGTTCAGCGCGCGGATGGCGTTGGCGCTGAGCGCGCCAAAGCTCATGGCAGACACATTAAGACGCGAGGCGCTGTATGGTTGCGTACATTGTGGACCGCCCAGCAATATGCGTTCTTCACTTTTGTCTACATGTTTGGGGGCAAGTGAGTGGTTGGCGCGATGATACCCGGTTTCGGTAATGTCGTATTGCGTGCCGAACGCCTGTGTGTCCACCTGCCCCTTGGCCCGAGAATATACCAGCCCTCGGACAATTCTGTTGAAAGGCCGGCCACTTTCGTTGGTTTCAACGAAGTACTGGCGAATTTCCGGACTTACAAATTCCAACATGTACCGGAAATGGCCAAGAACCGGATAGTTGTTCAGGACGTTGTGCCTGGTCGTCAAAACATCATAAAGACCGATGATCGCGTACGGCACCAAAATGATCAGAAGCCAATGGGCAGGCGACCAGAAGAACCCAAGGATCAGAACCACTGGCAGACAGACACAGCTTAGAAAAAAGAAAATTCTGCGTACAATCATGTTCCAAACTCCTTGTGTTTTTATCGGGCTGATGAGCCATGCTGTCAGAACTCAACGTGAAACAGATTGAAATTTTATTTCAAGTGTCAGCGGTAAAATGTCTGCTGAGGGACGCAAATGTGAAATCATGTTACGAACGGACCAACTGTTGAACCCAGTGCAACCAGCGGATAAATCACGCTAACCGGACGACAAAGGGCCGATCCTTGGCAAACACACACTCCCACCTCTGGCGTGAACGAAAAAGCGTGATGTTTCTGTCCGTCTTCGTCGGTGGGGCGCTTGGGTCGTTGTTGCGTGAGGCGTTTGCACTAGAAATCCCCGGCCTCAGCTTTCTAACTTCGACTTTCGGCATCAACGTGACCGCCTGTTTTGTTCTGGGCTGGCTGTATTCCGTGCGCCATAAGGTGCACGCGCATGTTCTGTATCTTGGCACCGTCGGATTTTGCGGCGGATTGTCAACCTTCTCATCTTTTGTTGCTGATCTTGAACGTATGGCCGAAGGCGGCCTATGGGTAACGTCCCTGGCAATCGGGCTGGAAGTTTCATTTGGCCTTGCGGCCGCGCTGATTGGCGAAAGCCTTGGTCGTCATTTTCACTCTGAAAAGTCGCCGTCATGAGCGAATTGTATCTTCATTCCATGTTCGCGTTGGGTGGGGGTCTGGGGGCCGTGATGCGCCATTGGCTGGCGCTGAAAATTCGGCACGACTTGCCACTAGCAACCTTGCTCGTAAATGTATTGGGCAGCTTGTTGCTGGGGATCTGGGTGGGGTATTTGGGAGGTCCTGTAGACATAGCCGAGGACCAAAAACGCCTTGTTTTCGGGTTTTGCGGCGGTTTTACAACCTTTTCCAGCTTTGCCTACCAATCGCTCGAGCTTCACCGCGAACGCACATTGTTTTTGGCAGCAGGCAATATTCTGTTCAGCCTTGCTCTGTGCTGGTTCGCTTTCTGGCTTGGCCTGCTGTTAACGCGCTGAAGCTTACCAAGCTGGGCAATAAACTCGAACACTGATTTGCTTTTCTTTCCGACCAACGTTGGGTCCCAAGCCACGCCAACGCTTTGACAAATAAAGAGTTTGAAAAGACTTATTGCATTAAGCTGAACTGCATCGAGTGTTCTGGTGTGTGAGCAATGGCCTGTGTCCTTGACCCGGACATGGGCCATTTCTTAATCGGATCAGACCCCATAACGGGCAAGAAACATATCCACGGCTTGTGTCGCCACTTCGGTGATTTCTTCTTTGCTGAACGAATTCTGAATTCCAAATGCGGCCCGGGTCCAGATTCTTACCTTGCAAAGCTCGGAGAACTGCTCAGCCGCGATATAAACATCTTCAATCGCCAACTCACCTTTGGCCACGGCTTTTTCAAGATATTCCGCCATTTGACGCTGGCCATTTTGCGGCCCCGCTTCATAAAATGCGCGGCCAAGTTCCGGAAACCGGTCCCGTTCGGCAACACAAATCCGAAAAACTTGCTGCGCGAAATCTGAAACCAGAAACGCCGTCAATTGCGTGGCCGCGATCATCAGCACTTCGCGGGCGGGTTTGGTCTCGTCAATCATCGCGATGATCCGTTCAGCCATCAGACAGCATTCCGTTTGCGCAACTTCCATGAACAAAAGACGCTTGTCCGGGAAATAGCTGTACAAGGTTGCTTTTGACACCCCAGCCGCGCGTGCAATATCATCCACGCTTGCGCCCTCGAATCCATCCGCCATGAAAACCTCTCGGGCCCCGCGCAAAACCTGATCGAACTTTCGGCCTGTGCGCAGGATGGTGGCGGTCTGGGTCATGTCATCTCCTCGAGCAATACCTGATACAGTTTATAAACCGTTCGGTTCAGGTACAAGGATTCTCGTATTTCGCTAATATCTGGCAATGTTCTAATTGTGCCGCAGGTCTCTTGCGACGGTTTCAAACCGTGTTAGGACTCGGCCCATGGCCGATATCTTTTTGCGTACACTTCCCTTTTTTGCGATCATCGGCCTTGGCTTTTGGGCTGGGCGCACACGGTTCTTTACGGCCGAAGCAACCGCATATCTGACCAAGTTCGTGTTCTTCTTCGCACTATCGGCAATGCTTTTTCGATTTGCGGCGACCCTGCCATTTGCAGAGATTTTTAACGCAAGACTGATCTTCGGTTACCTCATAGGCACCGCCGCTGTTTATGGCATAGCCACTTGCGTAGCGTGGATTCGCAGCCTTGATGTGCCGACTTCGGCGGTTGAAGCACAGTGCGCTGCCATTGGAAACGTTGGCTTTCTTGGCCTGCCAATGCTCGCGGTGCTGTTCACCGAAGCAGCTATTGGCCCGGTCATGCTGGTTCTGACCGTAGATCTGGTTGTATTCTCGTCTCTGATCGTGATCCTGATCAACGGTGGGCGTGACGGAAGGCTGACGCCAGCCACTTTCAAACTGATTGGCATGGGTCTGCTCAAGAACCCGATGATTGTCTCGATCTCTGCCGGGCTCGTCTGGTCATCCCTGCAAATCCCGGTTCCCGATCCGCTGAACAGCTTTCTGACCATTCTCGGTGGTGCCGCTACCCCCGGAGCGCTTTTTGCAATCGGCGCGTCCCTGGCTGGCAAATCCGCAGAAAGAATTCAGATCGCAGCCTGGTTGAGTTTCTGCAAGCTGGTGCTCCACCCACTTTTCGTGGCAATCGCCCTGATCTGGCTGATCCCGGTCGAAACATTCCCGGCAAGCGTTGCAATTGCGGCGTCCGCTCTGCCCGTAGCAGGAAATGTCTATATGTTGGCCGCGCATTACGGCATTGCCCCACAGCGTGCCTCGGCTGCTATTTTGCTGTCGACGCTCGTCAGCATTGTAACAATACCGCTTGTTATTGCGACTCTAGGAACTCCCTGACCTTCACCTTTTTAAAAATACTCACACCAAAGGCACTCGGACTTTACGCCGGGTCCGTGGATCGTTAGCCATGTTGCGACTCTAGAATAAGGACGATGCCTGATGGAAACCCTTTCGGAAAATGCCTGTTTCGGCGGAGTGCAAGGCGTGTATCGCCATGCTTCGTCGGCATGCCAATGCGACATGACGTTTGGCCTTTTTCTTCCGACCGAGGCGAAAGATGGCCCGGTTCCGATTCTGTGGTATCTGTCTGGTCTGACCTGCACTCATGAAAACGCGATGACAAAAGCCGGCGCACAGGCGTGGGCTGCGGAACAGGGCATTGCAGTGGTGTTTCCCGACACTTCGCCACGCGGTGAAGGTGTTGCGGATCACGACGACTACGATTTGGGTCAGGGCGCTGGGTTCTACGTGAACGCCACGCAGGAGCCTTGGGCACCGCATTTCAGGATGTGGGATTACATTGCCGACGAATTGCCCGCCTTGCTGTTCGAAAACTTTGCCATCGACAGCGAACGTCAGGCCATAACCGGTCATTCCATGGGCGGGCATGGTGCATTGACACTGGCCATGAACCTTCCGGGACGGTACCGCTCGGTTTCGGCCTTTGCGCCCATCTCGAACCCGACGGGTGCAGACTGGGGGCGCAAACAGCTTGGCGCGTATCTGGGGGATGATAAATCCCTTTGGGCCAAACACGATGCTTCCCTGTTAATGAAGGAAACCGGTTTCGACGGTCCCGTCCTGATCGATACGGGCACCAATGATCAGTTCATGGACCTGCTGCGCCCCGAAACGCTTACCCAAGCCATCGCTGAGCGTCGCCAGCAAGCAACCTTCCGCCTCCAGTCGGGGTATGACCATTCGTACTTCTTCGTATCTACCTTCATGGAAGACCACATCGTTTTCCACGCCGAAGCGCTGTACGGAGACTGAGGGATGAGCAAATACGACTATGATCTGGTCATCATCGGATCCGGGCCTTCGGGGCGTTCCGCTGCCATTCAGGCTGGCAAGCTCAAGCGACGGGTTCTGGTGATCGACCGCAAAGACCGTTTTGGTGGGGTATCCGTTCACACCGGAACAATCCCATCCAAGACATTGCGTGAAACGGTTCTGAATCTGTCGGGCTGGCGCGAGCGCAGCTTTTATGGCCGTTCCTATCGGGTCAAAGACCAGATCCGCGCCGAGGATCTGAAAGCCCGCCTGCACATGACCCTTGATCACGAGGTCGACGTGCTGGAACATCAATTCAACCGGAACCATGTCGATACGCTGAACGGTCTGGCAAGGTTCATTGGACCGCACGAAGTGGAAGTCGCCACTGATGCTGGCGAGACTACCCGAATAACAGCGGCCAAGTTTCTGATTGCTACGGGAACCAAAACTTATCGCCCCGATTATGTTCCGTTCAACGGCAAGACAGTGGTTGATGGCGACGAATTTCTGGAAATGGCAGAAATCCCGCGTTCACTGGTTGTTATCGGTGCCGGGGTCATTGGGGTCGAATACGCCACGATGTTCTCGGCGCTGGACGTTCGGGTGACGCTGATCGAGCCGCGGGATACGTTTCTGGACTTCATCGACTGCCGCTTGATCCATGATTTCACCCATCAAATCCGCGAAAACGGTGTTGATCTGCGGTTGGGATCGGCTGTCGAAAAGATTGAAGATGCGGGCGAGCACGTCGAAGTGACCCTAGAAAACGGGCGCCACGTGCGGGCGGAGATGCTGCTTTTTGCAGCCGGGCGCATGGGCGCAACATCGAAACTTAATCTGGATTCTGTCGGACTGGAAACCGATCACCGCAACCGGATCAAGGTAGACCGCAAGACATATCAGACCGCTGTTCCGCATATCTATGCGACCGGTGATGTGATCGGCCACCCTTCGCTGGCTTCTACTTCACTGCAGCAAGGGCGCGTGGCTGCCTGCCATGCGCTTGA
>NZ_JBXWSL010000058.1:0-15255 GCF_059613425.1 Ruegeria sp. BHSA123
TTCGTCGAATTCCGGCATCTTCTCTTCAGGGATAAGCTCGTCTGTTTCTTCGTAAGAGTCAGACGTCATGTTTCCACCGGCCAGTGCGGCGCGCAGCGCGTTGAAGTCCGCGATAGGCTCCTGCTTTACCGTTTCAGGCACAGCGCTGTCTGCTGCATGAGCATTTTCAGCTACATCATCTTCTTTGGATTTGCCGGCACCTTCGAGAAGCCGGCTCAGAGGGCTTTTGTATTTGAACATGGTGTCGACACCTTCGAATTGTTGGCACGGACCTTTTGTGCCATGGGGCTGCTACCTAACCCTGCGTGGAACAACGCAGAGACACTCAATTGAAAACATGGAAACTGGTACTCTCTGCGGCGGGCCGGTTCCCGCCGGGCGGCAAACTGAACGCCGCCCTCAGTAAACACACACTGGCAGATCAAAAATGAACCGGTCAGATCACTCCTGCGCTAGCTGCATGGTCGCAGCTACTTCAGCACCGTTGCGCAACACGGTCAGCTTTGCCTCTGGCTGACTGTCGGAAACCAGCGCAGCCAGCATGCCATCAATGCTTTCGGACTCATCCAATGTCATGCCGGTCTGGCTTTCGCTCAACAGAACATCGCCTTTTCGCAGGCTACCCGTCGCCTCGGCCGGAACCGAGCTCACTTTTGTTTGCCACCCTTCACTTCCCGAGTTGCTGACTGTGAACGAGTAACCGTTCTCCAATCCTACCGAGCGCAGCACAGGCAATGCCAGCAGGCCATTCTGCGCGCGGGTCTTTCCAAGCGGCCGGTAGCGGGCTGCAACCCGTGTAAAGCCATCTGGGTCGACGCTCAGCTTGTCCAGGACTTGCGCTGCGAAAGAGATGTCCTGACGAACCGGGTTGCCGTTCAGAGTAAAGATCACAACTCCGGTTTCCACCCATTCGCCGATAACGCTCATGTCCTGATTGGCGTCCACACCGGTAACCGCAATAGTTGCACCTGTTGCGGTGCGGCGGCGGGACGTCTGGAAGGGGATTTCAACATCCCAATGGTGAAAAGATACCTGTTGTTCGGCTGGAGTGCCGGAAGCAACGTCAGCATCTGGTTCGGCAACAGCCACCGCAATCTCTTGTTCTGCAGGCTGCTCCTGAACACCGGCCGTCTCGGTAGATTCGGACGCTATTTCTGTGGCGGTTGGTTCCGCAGGTTCAACTTGCGCCTGCTCGACAGGCTCTTCTGGTTCAGGTTGTTGCTCTGAAGCGACCGCGACTTCGGGTTCAGGTGTTTCCGCCACGGGTTCTTCCACCGCGGGCGGTTCTGCTTCGGCAGTTTGTGTGGTTGCTTCAGGTAGCGTCGCCGTAACCTCAGCTTGTTCTTCACCTTTGTCGCCGGACATCACGAAGAAACCGCCTGCAGCCAACGCTGCCACAAGCACTGCTGCACCAGCGATCATCTTGCCGCTGCCACCGGATCCGCTCTGAACCACGGTATCAACTGCGACCGGTGTTTCCGCTTTTGCAGAAATCTTTGCCATCTCGGGTTCATTCTTTTTTTCGTTTTCGCGAACAATGTCCGAGTTCCCGGCGAGCAGAGCCGTCACAACCGCTTCGGCATTTTCGCTTTCGGCCTTGATCCGCGCCTTTTCTTCTTCCTTGTCCATGCGATCCATGCCGACAATCACAGAAACCGGGCGATAGGCGAATGTATCGAACATCACGCCAGGTCCGCGGAACATGCGCAGCCAATCCAAGGCTGTCTGCAAACGGTCCGTTGCGTGCACTTCCATTGCCTTGTCGATTGCTTCGAGGAATCCATCGGGGTATCCGTCAAAGCGGCCCGCCAAGGGTGCATAAGGGTCGTCCTGCCCGTTGTTGAACGCATTCAGGCGGCTTTGACCGTCGACCGGGCGTTCGCCACTGATCGCATGGTAAAGGGTTGCAGCCAAAACATAGAGGTCACTGCTGGGCCCTTGTTCAGCACCACGGACGTAAAACTCATGCGGCGAATACCCGTCTTTTATGACGCGTAGGGTCAACAATGCGGCCGACTTGTTTGCGGCTTGCTCACGCGCGGCACCGAAATCGATCAGAACCGGGTTTCCGTTCTCGTCAATCAGGATGTTGTCGGGAGAAATGTCACGGTGCAGCATCCCGCTTTGGTGGATGAACGACACCGCGGACAGCATCTTTTCCGTTACCTGTACTATAAAGTCAGGGCCGCCGACGTTTTCCGGATTTTCAACATAGTCCAGCAGGTCGCAACCGCGGATCAGATCCATCGCGATATAGGCGGTATCGTTGTCTTCGAACACTTGATGCACGTCGACAATATTCGGGTGCACCAGACGTGCATGATTGCGGGCTTCCTGAATAAACAGGTCGATAATGGCGCGCAGATCGTCTTTGTAAGACGGGTCGTTCGGCTCAACCTGGTCCCCGTTGCGACGGCACAATGCACCGGGGAAGCATTCCTTGATCACGACATCGCGCTCAAGGCTGTCGCGCGCAAGATAGGTGATCCCAAATCCGCCATTGCTGAGATACCGGATAATCTCGTACTGACCGCGCAACAGCTTTGCGCCCGGTTGCAGTCCTTCAATCTTTGGTTCGTCGTGCGTTGCACCGACAGCCTGGTTGTGGCTCATTTCAATCCGCCCGTTCTACTCATTTTGCGGCTTTATTTAACAGGGCCGGCAGCCCACGAACTCACAACCAAAAAACAACCGCAGGACACTTAAGAACGGTTAGACGTTTCAAATTTGACTTTAATGGGGCCGCCTGATGGCTTCACTAAGGATCGTTTTTTTGAATATGGCATATATAGTATGTCTACTACATGCAAATACTACATATTGGCTAAAGGGGTGGGGAAAACGAAAACTGATGACCCCAAACAGGTCTGTTGGTCTACGAATTCGAAACAATAAAGGGCCGATTCTTCGGCCCTTCGAATCGCTTCAATCCTGATGGAAAGTGCTAGGTCCCGGTTTTGGATTGTGCTGCGGCAACGGTACTGCCAGCCCAGGCAAGGTTATCACCAAGCTGCACAAGTATGTTGATTGCGTCTTTCAAAGGCGCATCGCCGCTTTCAAACTGAAGCAACAATAACAAGTCAGTCGCTTTTTCAAACTCGGCCGGAACCCAGTCAGCATCCGGATCGATTTCGCCACCTTGGTCCAACCGTTCCGCGAAATCTTCGACGATTTCCTGGCAGCTTTGCAAAAAGGCCGCGGGTTCGATGGCAGCGGTGTCACGCAGATCTTCATAAATGCTGGCAATAGCTGCCAGCCAGTCTTCAAGAATGGGGTTGTTCAGTGGCGGAAGGGCAGACCCCAGCGTTGACTGCATTGACGCAGCATCGTTGACGGTCGGTTCCGGCTCTGGCCCTTTCAATGTTTCCAGGAATGGCAGAAACTCGTGCTTCAGATCCTTCCGGGCAGCGCCAAGGTCACTGCGCCGCCGGTCAGACGCCGCATCAAGGACCTTTTCCGCGAGTTCCTGGCCACCACAGTTTTCCCAAAGATCGAAATCTGGTTCCGGCTCTTGAGCCATGGCGCGCACCGCGACGGGCGTGCCAATTGGGACCACAGCGCGAAACAGTCCCTCTTTCTCTTTGTTCAATCGGGCCAGTACCCGATCCAGAGCGGCCTGCACCGGGGGCAGATCAGCATGTGTGACCGCCAGCAGGCTGTTGGCTCTTAGCTCGGGCGGCACCTGCGCCCACAAATGCCGTTCGGTTTCGCGCCATGCGCTTGTGCCATTGGTGCACCAGATGGCACAGTCGACGAATTTCAGCAGGTCCAGTGTCTGTTTGTATGTATCATCCAATGCGCCAGAGCCGGGAAGATCGAACAGCGATATCTCTTTGAGAGCAGGTGTGTTCAATCCAACCGAAATAAAATCCGGCTCATCCGCAGCGGCCTTTTCCAGCGCGATGCCAGAGTATGTCTTGGGTTCCCTGTTCCACCAGCCGACAGTCGTCTCGGGCGTATCCGCGTAGGCAACGATGACAAGTGGCAGCTTCAGATGCTGCGGCCCGGTTGGAAGGATATCCGCCCCTGCCAGCATGTTCGCAAGGCTTGACTTGCCTGCTCCGAACTCCCCGGCGAAACCGATGTTGACCGCGTTGGACAGGCGCTCGGCGTGGGCGAGGGCCCGCGTGCGCATATCCTCCAATTTCGGGTCCGACGACAATTTTTCTGTCGCTGTCAGAAAGCGCTCCAGCTGCCGCACTTCCTGTTCGGTTCCGGGAAACTCAATCATTCCGCAGCCTCTGCCTGTCGTTCGTCCACGTTGTTTGTTCCAAAGACACTTTCCAACTCGTCGGTAATACGGCGCGCCCGTTCGAACGCAGCTTGTGCTTTCGCCTGAGCATTCAACTCACCCGCCCCGGAACGGTGCTCAAGATGGCCTGCCAAAAGAGCCAAGTAATGATCCAGGACGGTTTTCAACCGGTCCAGCAGATTTTCGCGTGTTGTGTCGATCAGGTCATCGCCAATCAACTCGAATTCCTGCACGATCATGCGCTCGGCCCGCGTCACAACGCTGTTGCGTGATATCAGACGCGACAACCAGTTTACACGCAGCTCAACCGTAATGCCACGGGTTAGCGCAGTGGTGTCCGGGCGGAACCAACGTACCGCACTTGTGTTCATGCGATTGTCTACCGGCTCCTGCCACCCCGGCAGTGCCCGCAAAGCGGCGTTGCATTGCATGTCGATCGCGTAAAGTTCGCTTAGCATGCGTTGGCGAACCACTTGCGACGCGCCTTGCACCAGCTCGCGCATGTGTTCGCGCAGTGGTGAGAAATTCAACTCGGTCGCGCCGCCCTTGGCAAGCAATGGGGATTGTCCTTCAGGCCCGCGCACCACAACAAAGACAGACTCGGACACCGTGTCATCCATGACTCCACGCAGGTTTGACAGAACGTCGTCCATGTCCCTGACAATGTCCTGCGTTTTGTCCGCAATCAGTTTGCGCAGATCGCCCAGCGTCTTGTCGCTGTCCTCAGCGCTGTGCGCACCCGCGCTGCCTTCATCTTGCAGAGCACGAAGATGTACCTGGGATCGCTCCAGTTCGCCACGCGCGAAGCTGTCGAGATGCTGCCACGCCATCCGCAACTGTTCGTTTATCGGCCCCTCCGTCAACGCCTGAGTGACATGGCGTCGTAAGTCGGGCAAGCCTGACGCGATCATAGCGGCAAACCGCAAGACAGCCTCACGGCTGATGGGCCCCGGTCCTTGTTTGATCTCTGCCACACCGTTCAGGTATTGTTGCATCTGTTCCGGGTGCGCCCGCAACCACGCCAGAATATGATCGTGATTCACACCGGTTTCATCGCCGGTCAGCGCATAATGCGCCCATTGTGCGCTGCCCATCAGGACATCGATATTCGAAGTACCCAAAGCTTTTTCCAGCCCGTCTACAACATCCAGACGCACCTTTGCCGCATCTTCGGCCCCGCCGCCCAATTCATCGACACGGTTGATGAAGACAACGATCTGTCCAAGTTCCAGTGCCTGCATCAGCCGGAACAGTTTCAGGTCCGCACGCGACAACGCCTGATGCGCTGAAAGAACCACCACAAAGAAATCGGATTCTTTGAGATACTGGCGGGAAATCTCCTCACGGATAAGCAGGGGGTCATTTACTCCGGGCGTATCGGTGACTGTCAGAGGGAATGGGAAATGTCCGATGTCAAAATAGACCTCGGCCTTGCGCGTGATGTCGCTGTAAAGTCCGCGATCACTGCCGGGGTCAACTGTCCCATCTTCTGCGGGGTCGTCCCCAGCGCACACGTAACGCGCCAGATCATCGGATGTCAGTTGATCCAGATCGTGATGTTGACCCAACAGCTGTTCATAACTGTCCCCCAGTCGCCGACGCGCCCGGGTCTTCATGGCTTCGACCTGCTCTTCGATCATCTCGCGCTTGTAGCTGTCCTCGTCATCCGGGAACATGTTGCGCAACTCTTCGCCTTCGGCGATCAGTGATTGCCACTGATAGTTGTCGAAGAAATGGAACTCGGCTCCTTCGGTTCGACCGTTCGGGTGCCCGAAATGCATGTCGGTGATCACGGTCGTCCAGGGGTTCACGTCCGACGGCAGGTATTCTGCCTGACCGGTGAAGCCGTTGATCAAGCGCGACTTTCCTGCTTTGATTTGTCCTACAAAGGCAACTGACGGTTTCAGTTTCCCCAGATCACCAATTATGCGCGATATGAACTGACGTGTTTCGTCATTGCTCGTCCCGTTCATGTCTTCTGCGATGCGAATAAGCTCGCGACGATGTGTTTCACTCATTACTCTTTACCCTGACTACAAAAAAACAACGCATTGAATTAGTCGAAAATTTGAATGCTTTAGGGGTAGTCATTCCTCAACCTCCCCCAAAGATGTCCACAGATTAATGACCGCACCAAGTTTGCGGGCATCGTGGATGGCCACAGCAATCTGCTCGTTATCGCTCAGAACTGCCATGCCCGCACCCTTACCACCCGATGGCCGTATGACGATCAGATGTGGGCCTTCGAATTCGTCCCGGGTGTCGTTGTTCCAACCAGCAAGATCCGAAACAAAACGTGTCAAAATCTCTTGATTGAGGTGCATTCCCTCGGAAGGTTTGCAGGTTCCTTCGAAAGCCAGCGCAGTGTTTTCCATACTATCCACAAGGACACGACCTGTGGCAAACCGTGCAGCCCCGTCAAAAAACTGTTGTGCCAAGGAGTTGCCCGACTCTGCTACCGGGGCAGGGCTGTTGTCTGAAGATTTTTCAACATCGGGAACGACAGACACGATGGGCTCAGAGGAAAGCTCAATTCCGGCGCAGGCATTCTCGATCTCACTCAAGGTGATACCAACATCATCAGCCTCCAGCGTCGAGGCTGGCTTTCCAGACATCAGTTCCAGTGGGGCAGGGGCGGCTGAAATGTCAGAAACCAGTTGGGCCAGTTTATCGACCAGCGCGGTACGTGTTTCTGATTCGAAATCAGGAATCTGCCCGGACGGTACTTGAAACACATCCGTGATCCGGGAGCTGTTCACTTCGATCTTCAGGCAGCTTCCGTTTGCCGCGGTCAGCTCCAGTCGCCGGGGTAATATTGTTCTGCGAATGAAACGCAGTACAGCCGCGCGACGGGCTGTTGCAGTTTCACCGGGGACAATCACCGTCGGAGACAGGCGCGCAACCGAAGACCGCCCGATATCTTCGAGCATGTCGAGAATGTCTGTGTCCATCATACCGTGACCCCCTCTGGTCCCGTTCAGACTGCGGCCGCAACCGGCTTGAGGCTGAGATGCGATTTCGTGAGTGCCAGTCCCACATTCGCGCTGTTGCGGCAGATATAGCAGACCACATGATCAGGATATTCCTGGGTCCGCAAAAAGATGTTCAATCGGTCTTTTGAAAACACCGCGATTTCCCCGAACCCGGCGTTTTCCTCATCAGTGTTTCCGGCCTCGTGCAAGAGCGCTTCAAATGCAGCGACACCACGCCCCTGAAACAGATTGGCCACTGCGATTGCCAAAGTGTCCAGCGATTCAGCGCAATCGGAATCAGAGACACTGCTGCCCAAAAGCATGCCGGTCTCCATGTCGATATACCCGGCTGCGATGCAGTCGGGTATTGTTTCAATCGCGGTGTTCAATGCATCCTGAATGGACATTTAACTCTTTATCGTCCTTTTTCTCAGCGCCTTGATTAAGGCATCCTTACAAAACATGCCACTCTGCACTGCTGTTTTCTTTTGACTTTGGAATGGCTTGCAGGGCGTGTTTGGAATGTTTCGCACTATATTCAACTGCGATCTGGTCAAATTCGGCAAGAAAGGCCTTGAATACGTTCTGAAGCCCGTCTGCGTCCTTTGGCAGCTCTTCGTTGTTTGTGATTTCCCGCCACATATCCGACGCGCTAAGGGGCGACTCGATTGCGGATTCCGGAAGATTAATGCGCGGTTCGTGACTGATATTGCGGGCTTCTTCCTCGACTGAGGCCACGACTTCTATCAAACCGTTTGTCTCAGGCTCAGGTTCGTAATCCTCGGCGTTGTTCTCTGGCTGAGCCGCCATCAGCGCCGCAATGGAGGATACCGAGACTTCGATACCCCGATCATCACGCGATTCAACTTCCGGCGTGAAAACTTCAATTTCATCCGCTTCGACCGAGGCTTCCCGCAACGTCGTGTTTAAGGAGGTCAGCACGTCATCAACGGACTTGTCGCCCGTTTCAGCATCTGGAGCTTCATCCAGCAGATCGTCCGCATCATCAGCATCGTCGAATTCACCGGACAGGTCGAACTCATCCACGTCTTCTTCCAGACCGGCGACATTCTTCAATTCAAGCGGATCGTTCGCAGTATCCTTGAAGAAGGCACGCAACTCGTCGCTGGTATCGGTTTCATCGAGCATCTGCTCGGGGTCTGATACCATTTCAGCCCGCAGCCGTTCAGCGTCTTCCGGGTTGATCCGAACCCGTTCGCCTTCGTCAAGGCGTCGCTCTACACGGGCTGGCCGGATGGGGAAACTTGTTACGACATTATGATCGTCGGCTCCAGGTCGCTGTTCGTTTTCCAAAGGATTGACCAGCCGCAGAGGAGTAGCTTCGGTGACGTCCGCCAGTGCCTCTCGGTCGTCTGGTTTGCGGGCAGGGCGCAGCGGTTGAACCCTGAATGCGCCGGACTGGCTTTTGTCGATCTGATACCGTGCCAGCTGATCGGCGCGATTGTCCATGATCTGTTCTGTGATTTCCAGAAAACTGTCGATCATCTTGCCGCCACCACTGCGCGACCACATTTCGGCGTCGCCCGTCTTGTCACGGGCATTGATCGCATCGCGGGCGGAAAACAGAATGGACCGGTTGAAGAGGTGTCCGGCTTCGCGATTGACGCGGCGCAGAACCTTTTGACGATCCTTAAGGTTTAGTGCGTCGGCCCGCGTCACCAACAGCAGCGAGTTGTTTTGCAAGCGGTCCGGCAGCGAAACCCATGTCGCGCGTTCGGTTTCGCGCCAGGCTTGGGTCGCGTGGGTGCACCAAATGACCCCGTTTGCCTGTCCAACTGCCCGCTGCCAGACATCTGTCGAGATCTTGGGGTCCGAAATTCCGGGGGTGTCAATCAGATCGACGGCTTCCAGAATATCCGCCTCAAGGAAGATACGAACGAACTGCGCGTCGTTGACGCCAACAGTCTCAAGCTGATCCAGTTCGATGGGTTCGATGCTTCCGTCATGCCGCTTGATGTATGGTGTTTCACTGCCCCAGCTAAACCAGACCGGTGGTAACTGGGTCGCGGTAACCTGCGTCGGCAAGGTTTGCGTTCGCAGTAAAAAGTTCATCAGTGTGGACTTGCCAGCGCTGAATTCACCCATCAAAGCGAAAACCGGTTTGCGACGGGACCACTGCTCGATACGTTCCCATGCTTTCGGTGAAACAAAGCGTGTTTGTGAATCTTTTGCCATTTTTCTACTTATGCCGCTTCGTTGCTTAGGTCTTTCAGGATGTCACCCAGAATTTCGTCTCGCGATTTCTGAGGTTGCAGGCCCGCCATCGCTGCCGAGGCCTGGCCGGAGTTTTTGTCCGCTGATGATGAGATGCTCAGCAGCGTTTCCTTCTGTTCCCGCATGAAGTCCGCCAGAATAGCGCGGACGTTTTCCAACACTGCCGCTATCTGGTTTTCCTCGATATCCTTGGTGATCGAATTTGCCTCGGACGCGATCAGGCGTGTGTAATCGGCAGCGTATGCCTCAAAGCCTTTGCGCTTTTGCCACCAGCGTCGCCACCAGGTACTTTGCAAGTCCAGGGCAATCGTCCGGCCAATCCCCAATGGTGGTGGAACACGCGGCACGATAGGTGCTTCGATGCTGAACTCGCCCAGATGGTTGCCAAGAATTTTGTGATACAGCGCTTCGACATCTGCAGCCGCAGTTGAGTAGAGCGCCCCGGCATCCTTACGCATTGCGCGGGCAAAACTGAAATAGGCAGCTTTTTGCAGCGTCCTCAAGCCAGCCGGGTCGTATTGCCAGGTGCCTTGCTCGCCATTCATCTCAAGATGCGCGATCAGGGAATCTGTTGCGCGCTTCACAAAACTTGCCTCGGCCGAGTTCAGGCGCTCCAGTACTTTGTCGCGTAATGCGTTGGTCAGTTCGGCCGCTTTCTTTTCATATTCCGCAGAAACCTTCGCAATCGCATCTTCCGGCGAAACACCATCAAGATCACGCGCGACGCCTTCACCCTCTGACAGAGTCTTTGCCACGGCGGTGGCACGAATCTGGCTGGCAATGTTGCGGGCGCGATGGCGAACCCGGTCTATCAGTCGCGCTCCGGCACCTTCTGCAATACGCTCGTTTATCGCCAGCAGCAGGTCAGGCAATCCGGACAATGCCCAGATTTTGTCAAGCGAGGGTGCCTGATCACCGAATCCAGCAGCGAGATAAAAAGTATTGAGTGCTTCGCGGGATTCCTCGTTCAGAATCTCGGGGTTCCCGGTCAGCGCTGCCTCAGCCCACAAGGCACTGCCGAACACGACACTAGTCTTTGCGTCGATGTTGTTCTGTTTCAGAGTGTCCAGAATCCGGTCGCGGATTTCGGGGACCTGGTTAACCGGGTCTGACAACTCGTCAATCCGGTTCACAAACAAGACGATCTGACGGTTCTCAAATTGGGCGATGATCCGCATCAAGGCCATGTCCATGGTGGTCAGGGCTTGGCTTGCGGCAAGCACCACAACACAGACCTCGGACCCGCGCAGGCTGCGCAGGGTAATCTGTTCACGCACCATGAAGGTATCGTTGACACCCGGCGTATCACAGAGTTTCAGCGCAATCGGGTACTGAGGGATATCCATGTACAACTCGGCCGACTTGGTCACATCTGCAAACCGGCCGGTTTTTGGATTGATATCCGGGTCGTCCTCATCGCCCAGGCACACATATCTTTGGATCAGTTCTTCATCGAAGTGGTCGTATTGGTGGCTTTGGCCAAGTATCAGGTCAAAGTGCTTTCCAAGACGCTCTTCGGACTTTGCTTTCATCTCGCCAATCTGACGGCGAATGTCCTCCATCTCGTCATCTGCACCGGCACGGTTGGCCAACTCGCCCAACCGGCCACCCCCGACCATCAGGTTGTCCCATTCTTCCTGCTCAAAGAAGGTGAACTTGGCCTTGGTATCGCCCGGCGGGCGCGTGTTGATGTTCAGGGTTGTGACGACCGACGTCCACGGGTTCACATCCGACGGAAGCAAAGATGGGCGCCCTGCGAGAATGTTTACAATCGATGATTTGCCCGCTTTTACCTGACCGACCATGGTGATGCTGGCGGTGAAGTTTTCCATCCGGGTCTTGAGTGTTGCCAGACGTGCCGAGGAGCGCGCATCAGCCACCTCAGTCAATTGATCAATCTGCGCCGTCAGTGATGACATTGCCGAAGTCATCGGCGCCAGAGCTTCGTTGCCTACAGACAACAGGTGATCATTGCGCGCCATGCTTAACCTCCGGTTCCCGTAGCAGCGATGCGGGGTTCAAGCGAAGGACGGCCCGTTGGAATTCCTGTCAGGGTGTCGATACGTGCGATCAGGTCCAAAGCGTTGCCCAAAATGTCAGCCTCGGCGCGCGGGCTGATGGTTTCGTAAGCCTTGGCATCAGCCAGCACCTCGATCGAGCTGAAGCGATCGCCGTTTTCAAGGCACGCAACGCGGCGTCCGGTCGGGAAACCTTCGGATTTGACCGCGGGCAATGGCATACGCGCATTGGCCAGCAGGTAGTGGTCGCCGGAATGAGTTCGGAGCGAAATCCCAAAGCCCGTGTTCGGATGGTCCCGGTTCAGGATCTTGAGTTCGCCAAGAAAGCTTTCACGAGCAAAGAAGACAGCCTCTTGCTCGGCAGTAGCGGAGGAATTCAGATCGGTCACAGCAGTAAACCTTGTACTGGAGTTGAGCAGGAAACTCGTACTGGCGCCAAAGTGGCAAAAAAGACTCATTAACTCCTGCTAAACAACAAGACCCTTCAAGGCGGTCTTATTTTGACGTGAATAAGATTTTTTGGCGTTTGAAATGTGGCAGCTTTGTGGTGGAGCGCTCTTGAGAATGCCTCAACCTGCGCGGGAATGCCTATGACGCAAGCGCCACTCGGCACCTACAGTGTGAAACCGAGCGGGGACCGGCGGAACACAATTGCTTGCACTTGACGGTACAGGTCATTCGATAATCTGTGTGGCCGTGAAGGGCACCACAGCCGAGTAAGCCATTCTTGTTATTTCAGAAACCTGAAGTCTCTCTCTGAGTTGGAAAGGGTCGCAGATGCGTTTCCTGGGGTGTTGGGGTGGGTAATCCCGCGCTTCGTCCCAAGGATTCAACTATGAGCATGTGAGGGCAGTGAAGGATGATTTCTATATTCGCTATTGGTGATCTGGCAACAGGCTGTCAGCTTGTCTTTTTGGCCTTTGGTCAACGTAAACGAGATATTTCGCAGGCTAACTTGGCCGAAATCTAAACTTCGGCAGGAATGAACAGCTCTTCCAAAATTGCGTGGTCTTTGTCCCTCAGGATATCGGGTTTCACGGCCACTGATGTTCCCATCAGTTTTCCACTGACAAGTCTCTTAGGGCTATACATTTTCATGAGGTACTGTGGTTGCTCAATATCTCATCAGAGGATCTACAAACTTGGCGATACGTGTATTTTACCTCTCGCGCTCGGAAGCAAGCTTTGTTATTGACCGCTTCATTCCAGCGCTGCGGCGCTGAGTTGCGGGTGTGGCGAAATTGGTAGACGCACCAGATTTAGGTTCTGGCGCCGCAAGGCGTGGGGGTTCAAGTCCCTCCACCCGCACCATTTTGATCAACTAAAGTTCTGAAAATATAAGTATTTATAAACTCTATTAGGCTTTAACCTCCAGTTGGCCCCCATGTTTAATCGCTGCTGGGTTCCCTGTCTTCGATCCAATCGCGCACCTCTGGCGCCCTCAAAGGTGTGCATCTTTTCCACTGGTGAATCGGGCTTTCCTTATCGGTCAATATGTCCAGAAGAGGTTAAGAATATCGCAGAGATCAAGACTGGAAGATACGAGTTGCTGCTGCCGCATATTTTGGATGTAGATTGCGACAGAGCTAAGCACATCCAGCAGACGAAGCGTTGCGGATATTGTTGCGGTCGATCTGCTAAAAAAGGCGCCCTCGGGCGCCTTGTTTTACTGGTCGGAGTGAGAGGATTCGAACCTCCGGCCCCTGCCTCCCGAAGACAGTGCTCTACCAGGCTGAGCTACACTCCGACCGTGGCGGGTGATCTATACGGGGCTTTTCCGATGCGCAAGAGGATTTTGAGAAGCGGTCTTCTGAATCTTCCGTCTTTTTACCGGTATCGGATGGGCTAGGCAGGCCACGCGACTCTCATGGCAGCGGATTCGTTTTGTACAGACGGATCTTGGTGCCTCCGTGGTCTACCACCGGACCGGGTGCCAGAAAAGGCAGACGGGTCGCCCGAGCCAGGGCCGGGGCGCTGGTGACCACCCCGACACGCCATCCGCGAAACCGGGTCATCAGAGACTTACCCAAGACGCCGTAGACAGAGCGCAGACGCTTTTCATCTCCAATTCGCGCCCCGTAGGGAGGGTTCACAATGACCAGCCCGGCGGGTCCCGCAGGGGGTTTGATGTCACTGACGGAAAGCTGTTGAAATCGAGTATTGGCGTTTACCTGCGCTCTCTCTGCATTGGCTGTCGCGGCTTCGATTGCTCCGGCGTTGCGGTCTGAGCCGCAGAATGTAAGAGAACATTCAGCGACGTTTGACTCGCTGCGCTTGTCTTGCCAGCGGTCAGGGTCGAAGCCCGCCAGATTTTCGAACGCAAAGCTGCGGGTCCGACCGGGGTGCAGCCCTAGGGCAATCTCGGCGGCTTCGATCACGAAAGTACCCGAGCCGCACATCGGGTCCAACACCGGTTCAGTGCCGCTAAACCCGCAGTCTCGTAGAAACATGGCTGCCATCGTTTCGCGCATTGGCGCTTTGGCAATTGCCTCTTTGTGGCCGCGCTTGTGCAAAAGCTCTCCCGAACTGTCGACCGATATGGTGCAGATGTCTTTTTCGATTCTCAGCAAGATCCTGATTTCGGCGTCGGAAGATATCGGAACACCCAGAGTTTCTGATATCGCATGCTCAATTCTCTGCCGCGCAGCACCGGCGTGATAAATTCTGGATTTGCGGCTGGTGGCCTCGACTTTGACCGGAACATTGGGCCGCAGGAACTCGCCCCACGGAAATTTGCGCGCGCGTTTGTCCAATTGGGCCAGATGCACGGCTGGAAAACTGCCCAGACGCACCAGGACCTTATTTGCGCCGCGCAAGGTCAGGTTGGCGCGCCAGACCTCGGTCCATGAGCCACGGCAGGTGACACCCCCAGGCATCGTTTTGACCTGAGCGAATCCGTTGGATTGCGCCTCGGCACCGAGGGGGGCTTCAAGACCCGGAGTGGCTACAAGAAAGATTTCGAAGTCTGTGTCTTTTTCCATTCCGGTTGCTTACACTGGAAGCTCAGCGAGCGCGACACGCAATTTTGGGCAGTTTTTTTAGCCAGCTTAATGGAAAAACTCCAAGATTTTGCGGTTTGAACTTAACTTTTGGCGGTAACAGGTTTGCGTTTACGGGCATCCGCGCGTAAAGGGTCCGTGATCAGAATTACGCCTGCGGAATTTGGACCCAATCTGACGCTTTTGCGATGGGCACCTGAAAAAACCGCGTTATTGCATGACCCCGTAAGGGTGTCAGCAAGGCTGGCGCAGGAAAGAGGCTTGGAAGAACGTAGCGGCATGCAAACTTTCAAACTGAAAAAAGGGTTGGACCTGCCGGTAGAAGGCGCTCCCGACCAAACCATTCATCCGGGTCCGGAATACTCGACCGTTGGCGTTCTGGGTGGGGATTACATTGGCCTGAAACCTAAGATGCTGGTGCAGGAAGGTGATAGTGTCGAGCGGGGTACACCGCTCTTTTGTCACAAAGATGCGCCTGACGCGATGATGGTCGCACCGGTGACTGGCAGGATTGTTGCCATCAACCGGGGTGCCCGCAGGGTGTTGCAGAGCGTCGTCATCGAAGTGTCCGACGCCAATGACACGGGCTTGGTTTTTTCGAGCGTGGGCGATGCGCATAGCGCCGAAGGCGTGACTGCAAAACTGTGCGCCGCTGGACTGTGGACCTCATTCCGCACGCGACCTTATTCGAAAATGCCGGAACCCGGTGCCAAACCGAACGCGATTTTCGTGACAGCTATGGACAGTGACCCTTTGGCGGCTGATGCCGCCACGATCAT
>NZ_JBXWSL010000059.1:0-14466 GCF_059613425.1 Ruegeria sp. BHSA123
CTTCAATTGCAGCCTGAACCACCAGATTGGATTGGCCAAATCGCCGTGTGCGCAAGGGTGACGGCAGCGTCAGACCGCATTGCCGTGCCCAGAAATCCCAGGTTGGGCTTGCAGGACCATGATGCAGATTCTCATCTACCAGCATCGTGTGCTTCGCAAGATCCTCGACCCCGCGCAGGTTGGGTATCAAAGATGGTGCGCAAACAGGAAACAACTGCTCGGTCATCAGCAGATCCACCTGGTAGCCGGGGTAATCACCCAGCCCATAGCGGATTCCGATATCCGCATCCGCGCCGGAGAACGGATATTGACCAGTATCCGTAGCGATCGAAATCGATAGGTCCGGGTGGGCCAGATCAAAGTTCAAAAGACGCGGAAACAACCAGTTGAAAGCAAAACCTGGCAGGCATGAAATCACGATGGTCCGGTCGTTGCGGGTCTTATCCCGCAACTGGGTGCAAACACCTGAAATGCGCCCCAGCCCTTCGGAGATGGCCAGCGCTAGCAGTTCACCCTCTCGGGTTGGGCGCGATGACCGCGCGCCGCGTACCAGCAGATCGCGACCCAACCATTCCTCAAGCGTCCGCACATGCTGACTGACCGCACTTTGGCTAACACCAAGTTCGGCCGCGGCAGGGGAAAAGCCAGAATGACGGACAACTGCCTCGAAGGCACGCAGAGCTGAATAGGGCAGATTTACAATCATATTAGTCACCCTAATGTCAGACATAATCACTTTCAAATAGATTAGGCGCATGGTGCAGGCCTAATCTGTACGGGCTTGAATCCGTAGGAGACGCGAATGTCGGACATCACACCCGAGCGCGGCGCGCGAAATCTTTTGACGAACTGCGCTCACGCAGCGGCGGGTGACCGACTTCTGATCGCTTACGAACCCCCCGAGTTTGGTTATTTTGACGCGGACAGTGTCAAGATCGTATCGGACGTCGCGCAATCCATGGGGTTGTCGGTTGATGCAGTGGATGTAGGATTTAATCCGGACAATCCTCACCTGTCCCCGGATCTTCTGGCGCGGTTCGAAGCAGCCGAGATAATCCTCTTTCTTGCCCGTCTTGGGGATCAGCTACGGTTTTCGGAGATGCCCCGGGGCAAAAAAATCATCGTCAGCTTTGCGCTGAACCGTGAGCTGTTCGGGTCGGGCTTTTCCAACGGGCACCATGATGCCTTTCTCGACATCAAGGCGGCGATCAATGCCGTCCTGAACGAGGCAACCGATGTGCGGGTCACCTGCCCTCTGGGCACGGCCTTTCAGGGGAAGCCGAAGATGAACCTTGATCCGGCGGGCGATACGTCGATCCTGAGATTCCCCATGTCAGTTTTCACGCCAGTCCCGGCGCGCAGTTTCTCAGGGCGGGTGGCGCTGAAGTTTCTGACCGGAACCGGATCAAAATACTATGAAGACTATACGATCGAGTTCGACAGCCCGGTGTTTGCGTCACTTGAGAACGGACGCCTGACCGGGTTCACGGGCGAGCCCACCGATGTCGACCGGGCCGAAGCGCAATATGACCGGGTCGCGGGCCAGTTCGGTATTGACCGAAATTTCGTGCATTCATGGCATGCTGGCATTCATCCGGGCTGCGGATACCCTTGGGATATGCGCGAGAATTTCGAACGCTGGGGCGGATCTGCTTTTGGCAATCCGCGTATCCTGCACTTCCACACTTGCGGCGCATATGCTCCCGGAGAAATCAGCTGGAACGTGTTTGATCCGACAATCAAGATCGATGGTGTGACCTATTGGGAAGATGGGGTTTTTCATGCTGACCGCCTGCCCGGCGGAGCTTCCATTCTGGACAAACACCCCTGTGCGGCAGCACTGTTTGCCGACCCCGATCCGGATATCGGCCTTCGCCGAACCGGCTGATCATTCAAGCTTGATCGAACGCGTGCCATCACGCTAATCTGGTAGCAATAGAGTCCACCCGACAGGACCCTATGGTGCGGAGCACTCCCGTCTCCGGTGCCGGAAAATGCGATGAGGGCGCGGCCCCCGCACCGGCAAATTGTGTGGAACTCACATGTCACAAGCAATCGTAACGCCCCTGTCTCAGGCATTGGCCGAAGGCAAGCTCACGCGTGAAGAGCTGAAAGGTTTCATGCAACGGTCTAACGGTCCCGGCTTATGCCATCTGGCGCTTTGGGTTCTGGTGCTGGCCTGCACGACCACCCTTGTTACTCTGGCATGGAACAACTGGCTGATATGGCCTGCAATGTTACTCCAGGGCATCGTTCTGGTACACCACTTCTCGCTGCAGCATGAATGCGTGCACTATACCGTATTCCGTACAAGGTGGCTGAATGATCTGGTTGGTCAGATCTGCGGCCTGATCATTATCCTGCCGCATCGGTTCTTTCGCTATGAACATTGCGATCACCACACTTATACGCAACTGACCGGGGACGACCCTGAACTGATCCCATTGCCCGAGACGTTGAGGGAGTACCTTATGTACCTGTCCGCCCTGCCCTACTGGCGCGGTAAATTCACGGAACTGTTTCGCCATGCCAGCGGCAACCTCAGCGAGACCGAGCTGCGATTCATCCCGAAAGTGGAACATCAGGCGGTGTATCGCGATGCGCGCAGAATGCTGGCCATCTATACGGCCATCTTTCTGGGCATGGCCATCATCGGCTGGTGGGGACTGATCTGGTACTGGATAATCCCTTTGTTTTTGGGTGAGCCTGTGATGCGCTTTATCCGGATGACCGAACATGTCGGACGCCCCACCGTGGCGCAGATGTCCGAAAATACGCGCACCAATCTGGTATCCGCCCCCTGGTCCTTTTTGTGCTGGAACATGAACTACCACGCAGAGCATCACTACGTGGCCTCAGTTCCTTTCCACGCGTTACCTCGCCTTCATGAGAAGCTGAAAGACCACATTCATGTTGAGCCTGGGGGGTATCTGGCCGCCCATCGCGAGATCTTGAGGCAGATCCGGCAGAAGGCGGAGGCGTAACTCATGGCGGATGAAAAACCCTGGAAAGACGTGATCGAGACAACTCGGCTGGAAAAGAACTGGGTCACACGGGTCGAGATCGGCTCACGTATCCTGGCGGTCTACGACACTCCCGGCGGCGTCTATGCCTCGTTGGCACTTTGCAATCATGGCGGTGCTGATCTGTGTGACGGGTATTTTGATGGCTACGTCATCGAGTGCCCTTTGCATCAGGGCGCATTCGATGTGCGTGACGGACATGCGGTTTCGGCCCCTGCGACACGACCAATGAAGGTATTCGAAACCCGCATCAAAAACGGCATGGTGCAGATCCGGGCGTAGCCCCGAACAGTCCTAGTCCGGTGCCGGCAACCCCGGCATCAGGATATATCCCGACGGAGCTTCAACACGCGCGATCCACGAACGGACTGCCGGGTAAGGAGCCAGCGATAACTTTCCCTGATAAGCCAGTGCTTTGTAGGGGTAACAGGCCAGATCGGCGATCGTAGGACGATCACATGCCAGCCAGCGTCGTCGTGACAGGTGCTGCTCCATATTCTGCAGGGATTTCTGCCCAAGTGCCTGTGGCCCGGTCAAATCGATGTCGCGTTCAAACAGAACAATCGCGCGGGCCGTTGCAACGCCGTGGAAAATCTCGTTTACCGAATAGGACAGCCATTGCTGTATGTCCCCATGCTCTTCTGGCGAATCCGGCGCCCAATCTGCAGCGCCATACTTCTGTGCCAGATACATCATGATTGCGGTGCTGTCGCGCAGGGTAAAGCCGTTGTCGTCCAGCACCGGGACCTTGTTCAGCTGGTTGACCTGCAAGAATGTAACCTGGTTCTGATCTCCGCTCAGCAGGTTGACATTGATGATTTGATGAATTGATGATCCAGCCGCAGCATGGACAGCAGCAGCCGAGCTTTATGGCAACTGCCCGAGAACCGGAAATCATATATCCGCATTGCCCCGGGCCGTTCGCGTCAGCGCCTGTCTGACCGCTTTTCAAGTCGTGCAAACAATCGGCTGAGGCCGAAACACACAACAAAATAGAACCCGGCCGTGGTGATCCACGCCTCAAAGATCATGCGGGACGAGGCCACAAGCTCGACTGTTTTGTAGGTCAGTTCCTGCACCGAGATCAGCGACAGGATCGAGCTGTCCTTGATCAGCGAGATGAATTGGTTTGCCAGCGGTGGCACCACTTTCTTCAACGCCTGCGGCAGAATCACGTAACGCATCTCCTGTAGTTTGCTCATACCAATCGAGCGCGCCGCTTCGCGCTGGCCTTTCGGGATCGACTGGATACCAGCCCGGACAATCTCGCCGACAAAGGCGCTTTCAAACAGGGCCAGAACGATGACACCAGAAACCAGTGAGGGAAAACGGCGCATTTCGCCGAAAAAGAAGGTCCAGATATCTTTGTCCTCTTGCCGCGCTATACCACGAGCCCAACGTTCGAGGTTGAGCGCGTCAATCAGTTGTTGTGACAGGAAGAAAAAGAAAATGAAAACGACCACAACCGGCGGCACGTTGCGGAGAAATTCAAGATACGTCCGTGCCAGCATCCGGATCGTCAGGTTTGCTGAACACCGCGCAACCCCCAGAATGGTGCCAAGCAACAAGGCCAGAATGCCCGAGTAAATACTGATACGGACTGTCGCCATAAGCCCCTGCAGAAACAGGTTCGCGAAATACTCTTCGCGGCCCGAATGCCAGCCAACGACATAGCCCGGGATCAATTCCCAGCGCCATTTGTAGTTCAGCGTGCCTTCGATCGACAGCCAGATATACCCGAAGAAAGCGATCAGAGTCACCACGATCAGATAATCTGGCCATCTCAGTTTCTTCAGGAAATCTTGCACCGGGATTGCTCCGCCTCAGGGTCGGGGGCGGCAATGCCGCCGCCCTTTGTTTTAGTCACTGAGCAACCTGGTCGGCCCACTCTTCTGTTGCGAACCAATAATTGTGACGCTCTTCCAGCCAACCCGAACGCCATTGCTGAGCAATCCAATTGTTGAAGAAGTTCAATGCATCCGGATCACCTTTGCGCATAGCAAAGGCTTCGCCACGCGGATCAAACAGATCGCCTTCCATCACGCGCAGAGTTTCAGGATTACGCCCTGCTTCCCGGTTGGGCGTAGGCTGTGAAGCCATTGTTGCGTGTGCATTTCCGTTAAGAACTTCTTGCGTCGACGCGCCATCTTCATCAAATAGCAACAAGTTTGCTTCCGGGAAGTTTTCCGCGATCACGACAGCGGGCGTTGCACCGCGACGGGCTGCGAACGTCACGTCTGCAGAATTCAGATCAGCCTGAGTCATTCCATCTGTCAGTTCCTTATTTACCAAGATGGCCAGACCGGAAAAAGCATATGGATCGGTAAAGTTGACAGTCAGGTTTCGCTGCGGCGTCACAGACATGCCCGAGATGATCACGTCGAAATTGCCCGAAACCAGCGCCGGAATGATACCGTCCCATGCGGTGGGAACAAATTCAACTTCGACCCCCATGTCTTCGGCCAGCTTGCGACCGACATCCAGTTCGAAACCGATCAGGTCACCGTTCTTGTCGCGCATCGACCACGGTACGAATAGCGACAGCCCAATGCGGATCACTCCATCCTGCTTGATGGTTTCAATCACACTTTCGCTTGACAGGTTCTGCGTTGTGCTTTGCGCCCAACCTGATGTTGCGACGCCTGTTGCAACGACCGCGCTCAGCGCCGCCCCCAACATTCTGCGAGAAAGCTTCATCTTGGTTCTCCTTGTTGTCCGACATAGTTTTCAGTTTTATTGGTCGACGGCATATTTCTTCTCCAGGTGGGTTACGCCAATCGACAGGATCAGGGTCACCACCAGATAGACCAGTGCAATGGTGAACCAGATTTCGAAACTCATGTAGGTATCGGATATGATGTTGCGTCCAAACGTGGTCAGTTCAGCCACCGCGATCACGCTTACAATCGCTGAGGATTTGATCAGGTGAACTACCTCACCGGTCATCGGTGGCAGCATGAACCGTACTGATTGCGGCAAAATGATATAGCGATAGGTCTGATACGGTGTCATCCCGATGGATTTTGCCGCCTCCCACTGACCCGTGGGAATTGCGTTGATACCAGCGCGGAAAATCTCGGAAATCAGGGCCGAATGAAAAACGGCAAGTGTCAGGATACTTGCCGTGTATCGGTCAAACCCAAAGATCGGCCCGAGCACATAATAGAAAAGATAAAGCAGAACCAGCAGCGGAATATTGCGGATCAGTTCCAGGTACCCCACGGCAACCGCTGACCCGATGACCAACCCCGATAGCCGCAACAGAGCCACCAAAAGGCCTATCGCCGTTGCCAGAAAAAAGGCGGTCACCGACAGTTGGATGGTGGCTACAAGCCCAATTGGGATTTCACCCCATTCAAACCCGACCTCGGTATTGCGGTACAGGAATTGCGGCACACGATACCATTGCCAGTTATAACCCATACTCTGCGCCCCAGCGTAAGCGCCATAGGCGATTAGACCAACAATAATGGAATAAATGACAACGGAAATCAGGACCGAGTCGAAAAACCGCTTGTGAAACGGTGGCTTTGGCAACGGCTGGCCCTTTGGCCCGGATATGCCCAGATCGCTCACGTTCAATGCGCCAGAATCTGATCCAGGAACAGGCGGCACCGTTCGCTGGAAGGGTTGGTAAAGAACTGTTCAGGCGGCGATATCTCGACGATCCGACCCGCCTCCATAAAGACCATCGTGTCTGCGACCTTGCGGGCAAACCCCATTTCGTGGGTAACCACAACCATGGTCATGCCGGTTTCGGCCAACTCGACCATCACGTCCAGAACTTCGTTGATCATTTCCGGATCGAGCGCCGAGGTCGGCTCGTCAAACAGCATGATCCGGGTTTCCATGCACAAAGAACGCGCAATCGCCACGCGCTGCTGCTGACCGCCAGACAATTGTGCCGGATATTTGTCGGCCTGTTCCGGAATATGCACGCGCTCAAGATAATTTCGCGCGGTCTCTTCGGCCTGTACCTTTGAAACTTTGCGCACTTTCATTGGGCCGATCATAAGATTTTCCAGCACAGTCAAATGCGGAAACAGATTGAACTGCTGAAAAACCATCCCAACTTCCTGGCGCAGTTCGCGTATCTCCTTGGCCCCCTCGTAAACTTCGATACCATCTATCACCAAACGGCCCGAATTGTGCCACTCCAGACCATTGAAACAACGGATCAGTGTGGACTTTCCCGAACCAGAGGGTCCGCAGATCACTACTTTTTCACCCTGATGAACCGTCAAACTAACGTCTTTCAGCGCATGGAACGTGCCATAATACTTGTCCAGATTGGTCACTTCAATCATCGGAGTGGCGTGTGTCATGTCGCGCCTGTCATGGTTCGGGACACCATACCTGGCAGTCTTTTGCGGTGAAAATTGCGCCGTGATTTCTCAGTTGGCCTCTCCGAAACCGTAGCGCGCGCGGGCCGACAAAGGGCGGTAGCGAAACCGTCCTGAAAGCTAGTGCCAGATTGGCGCTTTGACTGAGTGAGGCAGTCGGGCAAGGCCTGAGAATCCTTAAATATGTTGCGCGCTAATTAATATGGTTGCTTAATATGCAATACTCGTCAATAAAAAACTCAGCGCGCCGTACAACACGACCCATAATTTGTGCTGACGACTAAGGAAGGAACCAAAAATGTCTGCCTGGATCAGGATGATATCTGACGAAGACGCCGACGAGCATCTGAAGGCCACTCTGGATCTGGCCCGGACGCCACATGGCACAGTGGACAACGTCATGCGTGTTCATTCCCTGCGCCCCAACACAATGAAGGGGCACGTGATTTTGTACCGGGCCTGCCTGCATGATGAGGCAAACACGGTTCCGATGTGGTTTCAGGAAGTCATCAGTTCCTATGTATCCACCCTCAACACTTGCCCCTATTCTTACGCCAACCACTGGTCCAACGCCCGACATCTAATTGATGATGACGCCCGCGCCGACCAGATTGAGGCGGCGCTCAAGGCGCATCGTCCGCAGGATGCCTTTGACGGCGCCCATCTTGCCGCGCTGACCTACGCAGAAAAACTGACGCTGACACCGGGTACGATGGTCGATTCTGATGTGGCCGGGCTAAAAGAGACTGGTTGGGATGATGGTGAGATACTCGAAATCAATCAGATCGTCGGCTATTTCAACTACGTGAACCGCTTGTTGAACGGGCTTGGCGTGACCACGGACGGAGATGTTGTGGGCTATTACGGCAGCGAGTGATGGGAGAAGCCATGCAGGGAGACCCGCCGGGAAGACAGATCGACCGCGCAATTGGAGCATCGCTGAAAGAGCTGCGCCAAAGCCGAAAGCAATCGGCCCGCCGACTGGCCGAGCAATCGGGTATTTCCGCCGCAATGGTCAGCCGTATCGAAAACGGGCTTGTCTCTCCTTCGATCGACACCCTGGCTGCGCTGGCCGAAGCGCTTGAAGTCCCGATTGTGTCACTGTTCCGCGAAGCCCGCACCGATCACACCGACTATACGCTCGTCCGCCACGGCGAAGGCTTGAAATCCACCCGTATCGCCGCAGGCCATAGCCATGAATATGTCAATCTGGCATTGCATTCACGCAAGGACCTGCGTTTTCAAGCCCGGCGCGTAACCCTTCTGCGCGAGGGTGGTCATCCTCCGACTTATGTCGGTCACGGCGTAGTTTTTGTTCAGGCGCTCGAAGGTGAGGCGGTCTATCGGTATGGCGAGGCCCGGTTCAAGCTGACCGCAGGCGACACGATCAGCGTCGACGCTGAACTGAACCACGGCTTCGAAGAGGTTCTGACCCCGGAATTCGTCTTTCTGACTGTTCAGGCCGAGCGCCCGTGATGCCTGCGTGACATGGCTCAGCCAGTCGATCTTGACCTGACCCGAGGGTCTATTCCGGCACATTTCCGGACACTGGCAGTGCCTGCTGCAATCGGAATGCTGTTCAACACGCTCTATAATGTCGTGGACATCTTTTTTGCCGGGCTGTTGTCGACAAGCGCACAGGCCGGGCTGGCCCTTGGGTTTCAGGCCTTCTTTATAACTTTGTCTGTTGGGGTTGGTCTTGGAGCCGCCATGAGCGCCCTTGTCGGCAACGCACTGGGGGCAGGCAACCACCGCATGGCCCGGCGATTGGTGGCGCAGGGTCTGACATATGGTTTTATCGCCGCCGGGCTTCTGGCATTGTCAGGCCTCTGGTACGGCCCCGCGCTGATACATCTTGTGTCCGACCCCGGCGAATACCGTGATGCGGGGCTACGCTATTTCTATTGGCTTCTTCTGGCACTGCCCGGATTTCTGCTGGCTCATGGGTGCAACGGAATCCTCCAGGCTCATGGGGATGCGGTATCAATGCAGCGCGCCCTGATCGTGGCCTTCTTCGCCAATATCGCCCTGAATCCTCTGCTTATTTTTGGCATCCCCGGGCTGATTCCGGGGATCGGTTTTGACGGGTTGGCCATTTCTACCGTTATCAGTCAAACCGGTGTCATGATCTACATGATCCGGCAGGTGCTGCGACGACGCCGGATGCAGCGAATGCGGATCGCCTATTTCGCCCCGCGCCTGAATCGCTTTACCGTGATTTCCGTTCAGGTCCTGCCAACGGCGGTGTCTTTCATGGTGATGCTGCTTTCAGGATTTGTCATGCAGTTTGCCCTGAAAATATTCGGGGAACATGCCATTGCAGGCTTCGGGGTCGCCATTCGGCTGGAGCAAATTCTGCTTTTACCTGTGCTGGGTGTTACCGGCGCTGTGCTGCCAATCGCATCGCAGAATTTCGGCGCCCGGGATTTTCAGCGCGTGCGGGCGGCCCTGTTTTACTGCTGGAAAGTCGGATTTATCATGACGGCGATGGCCATCCCAATCCTGTGGGGCCTGAGCCCGCATCTGATGCGCCTGTTTACCACCGACCCCGAAGTCGTCCGAGTAGGCGTCAGCTATCTGCGCGTCGACAGCCTGATTCTGCCGTTTTACATGATGCTCTTTTCCATCAATTCGCTGCTTCAGGCCCTCAAAAGACCCATCTGGACGGTCTGGATCAGCCTCTACCGCCAGGGCTTCGGGGTCGCATTCTTTGTCTGGGTCTTCGTCGGCCTGTGGCATTTCAACGAGATCGGTGTCTGGTTCGGAACGGCTACCGCAGTCGTCACTGGTTGGATCATCGCAATTCTGACGGCGAGTCACGTGGCACGGCATGAAATGGGCGGGTTATGGGTTTCGCGTCACCAGGACTCAAATCGAATCCAAAACTGATCCCGCCGCAAATCTCCTACCGCAGCCGCAATCCGGTTTCCGGATCAAACAGCATCGCACGCTCGGGCCGGATCGAGATGCCGATTTTCTCACCTTTCCGACTGCGCTGATCTTCGCGCTCTTCTACGATCAGTTTATCGCCATTGGGTGGGTAGTGTCGCAAACTTTTGGAAAGACGAAAGCCAACGATATGCTAGACGCAGTTACCCTGCGATCTCAGCAAACATCCGAAAGCCGGAAGTTGTATCACTAGAGAATTGCCGCTTCCGGATCATGTTGGCGACCTCGATGCCGTCCAAAGTGGCGGAAGCGGATTCGAACGACTTAAACCCACACATGTGCCGAACACGCCGCTTTATGAACCGATGATCCTGTTCGATCATGTTGTTCAAAAATTTGGACCTGATCGTCTGTACTTTGGCTGGGCAACCGAACCGCTTCAGGATCCTGTTCACTTCTCGAATGCCAGCTGCATTTGCGCCACTTTTGTCGATAACGATTTTGTTTGGGATCCCGTTGGACGACAGTGCTTTGGCAAAGAACCTGGTTGCTGCTGGACGATTCCTCGCTCAGACAGCATGAAATCAAGGGTGTTTCCCGCTTTGTCGACCGCTCGATAAAGATACATCCACTTGCCGAGCACACGGAGATAGGTTTCGTCCATGCGCCAGGAACTCAGCGTTGGTCGCTTCTTCGATTGCGCGCTCGCGGCGATCATCGGCGAATACTTAACGACCCACCTGTTGAGAGTGGCGTGGTCCACCTGCACGCCGCGTTCGGCCATGATCTCTTCCAAATCACGATACGACACTGTGTACCGCAAATAGAAATACACAGCCTAAAGAACTGCATCCTTGGGAAAGTGGCAGCCTTTCAGAGAGATCATACTTAAAACCTGTTCGAAAACTATTCGACGGGAACAGACTACTAAACCTGAGTGCTCGTCAATCTCAGTTCAAAATTTTTGACACAACCAAAGAGTCCGGTTAACCCACAGAAACCACCCTAGAGGTTTAATCTTTGGGTCGGCTTGGCAACGCTTGCCCATCCGTCAAAAAGAATTGCCCAACTAGGTCAGTTGTCATTTGGACGTTATCAATGTGCTCAGATAATCACGCGTTTCATTGTCCCACGAACTGGGGTTTTCCCCATGCGCGATGACGGCGTGAAGCTCCATCAGCTTCCAGACCTCATCCTTCGAACAGGCGGTGACCTCGCCGGGGCAGGTCTCCATGCCCTCGCAATCACGGCAGGCGTATGTGTAGGCTTCGCTCATAGTGTCCCTTTCTTGGTTGGTCGCATCAAAACTCCTGGAAGGTCGGCAGCCCATCGGCGAGCTTGATCCATGGCTGCTGGTGCGAGACAAAGACGTGCGACTTCGGTTCGACCACCGATGGGTCGTCGAGAGTGGCGGCAGCAAACCAAGCGTCAGAACTCCAATCTTGACCGTCCACCTCACCTTCTGCGGCATAGTTCAGTGTTGTCCCGCAATCGCCACAAAAGCCTCGGCGAACTCCGGGGGTCTTCTCGATCGTTTTGATGGTACCGCTGGTGACTTCGAAATTCTTCGCGGCCACTTTTGCCCAAGTCACGAAGGCGCCACCAAGCGCCAACTGGCAGGACCGGCAATGACAATGCGCTGACCATTCCGGCCGACCGGAAATCTCGTATCGTACGGCGCGGCAATAGCATCCACCCTTTAGCTTTTCCATCATCCGATCCTCCAACTGCACTGCCCCAATGATAGGTATATTGCTAAATTTTTGACTTCATGCGACTCATTAATCCTGTCGTAACATTAGAAAATCTATTATATGGACTGGTTGAGACTCCCGACATTGAACAGCCTGCGCGCCTTTGCTGCCGTAGCTACTGCAGGCAGCTATGCAGGTGCCGCAGACCACCTGAACGTTACACAGGCCGCTGTTAGCCAGCAGGTCAAAGCGCTCGAAAACCGAATTGGTATTGCGTTAGTCCATCGGGTCGGTCGCGGCATTGAGCTGACGCGTTCAGGCGCCCGATTAGCACGAGATCTGGAAGCAGGCTTCGATATCATCAGCCGCGGCGTGGAGCGCATAAGTGAAGAAGCCGCACTCCGGCCGGTACAAGTGACTATGCCACCAGCCTTCGCTGTTGAGTGGCTCATGCCGAGGGTCGGCGAGTTCCAGCGGGCGAATCCAGAAATCACCCTGATGCTCAATCCGACGTCACAGATCGTTGAGCTCAGGCCGGGTGGGATCGACGTCGCCATAAGGTATCGTGATCAAAGGCGAGCCGAGCCGGATGTCGAGGCTGTCCTCAAGACAGACATGGTTGTCATCGGTGCGCCATCGCTGATCGAGGCACGTGATCTTTCAGACTACAAGTCGCTTGCCGACCTACCTTGGCTGCAGGAATTAGGGACTAACGAGGCGGCGGAGTGGTTCACTTTTCATGGCATCGTCCTAAAGCGACCTTTGGCGATTAACCACATGCCGGGCAACCTGATCATGCCAGCGGTCCGACGCGGCGATGGCATCACCTATACTGCCCGCGCCTTTTTTACGGAAGACATCGCGGCTGGCCGGATCGCTGTGCTCGCTTCTGAGACGCTCTTTGGTGTCTACCACATCGAAACCTCGCCAGGACAGCAACGCCCCGAAGTGCAGGCATTCATCAAGTGGCTCCGCTCGAAAGCCGAAGTCATTACAGTGTCGGACTGAAGTCGCCTGAGCTTTACGAGCGAACGGCTGCTCCGGGCTCTCACCACGGTTTCGCCGCTTTTCGCATGAGCGTCGGCTCGACGATACCCAAGGGCTGCTAATCCGATTTGCCTAAAAAACTTCGAAGAATTAGTCGCAGCATCGGACGGCTGGTCTCGGTGGGGCATTGTCAGGTTGTTTTTTGCGCCGGGCAAGAGCGGGGTGGAGTGCTGGATTCAAGCGGCCAAGTCGTTTGCATATTCGGTCCAAAGCTCGAAGGCATCGGTTCGGGCGTGGCGGTAGGAACCGGCTGAAAGACGGTGGCGTTTGGGGCGGAATAGTGCGGCGGTTTGATCGTGGACCGACAAGAACCGTTGTGCCTTACCGGACGACTTAAACCAGCCCATTATTTTCTCTCGCCGTCGCGTATGTCTGTGTGAAGCCTCGACGCGATTGTTTAACCCCTTGTGCTGGCGATGCTCAATCCCTGGGGCCAGTTCCGCTATTGCCGCCCCGTAAGAGCGCAGCTTGTCGGTGAAAATTACCCTTGGTCGGCCCCAAACCTTGAATAGTTTCCTGAAAAAGCGCTTTGCGGCAGCTTTGTTCCGGCGGGATTGAATCAAAACGTCCAGAAGTCACCGTTGGCATCAACCGCGCGCCAGAGCCAGTGTTTACGCCCTTTGATTGGCACCACGACCTCATCGAGATGCCATTTACAAGCAGGAAGCGGTCGATCCCGTCGGACCTTTACGGCAAACTGAGCCCCAAAGCGTGCCACCCAGTCCCGGACAGTTTCGTAAGAAACCGCGATCCCGCGAGAGGCCAAAGGATCCTCAACATCACGCAGGCTGAGTGCAAACCAATGGTACGCCCAGACCGCGCAGCCAATGACCGAGCGCGGGAAACGAAAACCCTTGAGGCGGGAAAGATCACACAGATTCAACATGGCAGCGCGCTACAACGACGAGACCGCTTCAACAACCTGACAATGCCTACTGTTCCAACCAAACGTTGTCGAAGCGTGCCTCGAACTGCTGGTGCCGCTCATAGCCCTTCAACTCCGGAACATGGTGCAGGTACTGACTCTGCCAGAAAGGCTGAATGATGGCGCCGCTGTTTCGCAGGATTTTCTGCATCTCTGCCATCAGAGGCCGACGTTTCTCAGGATCGGCAATCCCGACCGCCTCGTTCAGTATTGCATCGAAATCCGCATCGCTGAAACCGGATTCATTCCAAGGTTCTCCGGACCTGTAGGCCAAACCGTATATCTGGACTCCGAGCGGGCGGGCACCCCAATTGGTTGTCGAGAACGGATACTTGGTCCAGTCATTCCAAAAAGTCGCGCCGGGAATGATCTTTCGTTTCACGTTGATACCGGCATCACGAAGCTGCGCCGCAATCGCATCAGTCGTGGTTTGCCGCCAGTCACCATCCAACGAGATCAACTCAAACTCCGTATCGGCGTGGCCGGCGGCGTCAAGCAGTTCCGTGGCCTTGGTTGGGTTGAACTCGGGCTTGCTGATTTCCGCG
>NZ_JBXWSL010000060.1:0-14092 GCF_059613425.1 Ruegeria sp. BHSA123
GAACGCTTCCCGGAACTCTTCGCCGAATAACCAGCGATTCTTTTCCGCGACGCCGCCAACAAGAAACACTCCGCCCGAAGGCATCAGTGTGACAGCCATGTCGCCCATCAAAGCCCCCAGATGGGTGTTGAACATCCGAGCGGCTTGTACCGCGATGGGGTCAGAACGGTCGCGGGCATCGAGCAGAATGTCTTTCGCCGAGCGCGTTGGTGTCTGTATATGGCCTGCCGCCAGCCCGATCGCCTGATATAGGATAGGCAAGCCCGTACCGCTCAGGAACATCTCAGCTTCCAGTGCGAGGCTGTCACCAAAAAAACACTCAGGCGCAATGCTGCGGGCTGCTTCAAAGATGTCAACTTCGTCGCGGTGACGCGGATACAGACCCACATGCCCACCTTCTCCGGAGACTGTGTGATAGTGGCCCTCGGAAAACAGCAACGCTCCCACGCCAAGCCCGGTGCCAGGACCCACCACCAATCGCGTGCCTGCGGGCGGTGTCGCGTGACCTTGCAAGACGGCAACATCTTTCTGGGTTACTTCTGCCACCGACCACGCGGCAGCGGTGAAATCATTGATTACAAACGTATGGCTGGCACCGGTGGCTTTTGCCAATTCGGCCTCGGACAGGTCCAGATTGGCATTTGTCAGCCGAATCGTGCCGTTCCGGACAGGGCCTGCGCCCGCCGCCACGACCGCCTGTGGATTTGTTCCGATTTCATCCCGAAGCGCGTGAAACGCTTCCAGCAGATCTTCCAGTGTCCCCGTTGGGCGCTTGCGCAGGTCTGTCAGCTCTCCGTTCGTAACCACGCCCAGCCGCGTGTTGGTGCCCCCTATGTCAGCAACCAGATTCCAATGCTCATGCACCGCACCGAATGGTTGCGCTAACGGCTGAGAGACGTTCTGACCCCCGGAATGGGCAGACTTTAGCGCCATGAAAGACGCTTTGGGTGTTCTCTCAAGCGTTTCAAAATTCACGTCCACCAGTCCAAACCTTTTTCCACATTCGAAGGCCCATTCGCATTTGTCGCAGTAGTGACCAAACAAAACAGCCCTTTACCAGAACATCTTGTGCCAAATCGTCCCTTACGGCAGCCAGGTGTCGGTCGAGACAATCCATGCGATTATCATTCTGAAGACCCTCTGCGCGTGCCATACCGTTTTTGGTGATACAGATTGGTGGCTCGCTCGTATAGCCCTTCATTGTTCGGATCAGAAATCGGTTGCGGGAAATGGCTCGATTTCCCACCCCATCTGGGTTTTAGGCAAAGGCTCGGAGCCTTATTCAAAGCTGGCGTACGGATCGAATCAATACGGCGCTTGACAAGGATACAGCTCGTAATTCACCATATTTGAAACGTTTCAAAGGTGAGGGATGCGAGTTTCTGCCCAACTCTACACAGTGCGGCAATGCGGTGATCTTGCAGATCAGCTGCAATTGGTTGCGGCCTGCGGTTTTTCAGATGTCGAAACCACTGGCTTGCACGGCCTGACCCCAGCTCAGATGGCGGGCACTATTTACGGATCAGGCCTTAATGTTCGGTCTGCACATTTTGATTGGGAAGAGTTCGAAGGGCGATTTTCGGATATCGTCGAAGTATTAAACCTAATGGAATGCCGGGTGGCTGTCATGCCTTGGCTGGCGCCCCAGGTGCGGCCCGACACTGCCGAGGGATGGAGGGTGGTGTCGGGCCAGTTGTCCAAATGGGCAAATCAGCTGACAGATCATGATATCAGCCTGGCGTATCACAATCACGATTTTGATCTTATCGGTGAGGCTGGTGACACACCTCTTGACCTGATCCTTGCCGGCGGAGATGTCTTTTGGCAACCAGATATCGGTTGGCTGGTTGCGGCTGGTCTGGATCCGGCGGACGCGATCCGCCGCCACGCCAATCGAATCCTGTCCGTGCATGCAAAGGATATCGACCCAGCAGGCGGAACAGGTGACGCGCGCTGGCGCGATTTGGGCGAAGGCGTAGTTGACTGGAACGCAACCCTGCGTGCGCTTGCCTCGACCAACTGCACGGACCTGTTTGTCGAACATGACGAAACCGATGATCACGTGCGCACCCTGCAAACGGGTCGGTCATTTTTGACGGAACAATTGGCAGGGTTTGGGTGATGGCGCGGGCGACGATAAAATCGATTGCCAGAAGTACTGGGTATTCCGTTGGCACAGTCTCGAATGCTTTGCGGGATTCCGTTTCGGTGAAACGGGAAACCCGGGAAGAGATTCAGAAAGTTGCGTCGGATCTGGGATACCGGGTGAATCTGGATGGCCTGAAGCTGCGCACCAATAAATCCTATAGAATCGGGGTCATGGTCAGTGTTTCGAACGATGCTGCGGAAGAGTGGGAAGGTGTAGAGTTTACGCGTATTCTGGCCGGAATATCCAATGCGCTAATAGGAACGCGCTATCAGTTGAGCGTATTCAGCACATGTGATGGCGAGGCTGCGGTGCAGACGTTGAAGTCCATCGTGCAGGAAGGGCAGGCTGATGGCGTGATCTTTTCCGGCACGCGTGTTCATGATGAACGCGTCGCGTATCTGCAGGGGCAGGGCTTTCCTTTTGTCACATACGGCATGAGCGACAGCCCCCAACCGCATCCTTATGTGGATCTCGACAGTCAGGCAGCGGCTTATGATGCCACCGCCAGGCTGCTTGGGCTGGGGCATCGCCGCATCGCTTTGATAAACCCGCCGGATGACCTGATCTATGCGCAGCAACGCCGCAGGGGTTATGCTGATGCGCTGTCAGAATGCGGTGTGGAGTTCGACCCGACACTGGTTCCCACCGGCCCGACCACCGCGGAATCCGGTCAGCAGAAATTTGCTACGCTTATGGAGTTGCCGAAACCGCCGAGCGCCATCATCTGCGCTAATGAGGCCATAACCCTTGGGGCGCTGTCAGCTGCCGATAAAGCCGGAGTGCAGGTTGGAAGGGACGTTGTGGTCATCTCGAACGACGACTTGAAGCTCAGCCAGTATTTTGTACCGCCACCCAGCACTTATTACTTGCCGATTGCTGAAACAAGCCGTCTGCTGGGTGAGTTCATGTTGAAAGCTTTGGACGGGGTCGATCCGTCCGAGATTCAGAAAAAGATCAGGGCCTCATTGATCGAGCGGCAACCTGACACCCCGGCGCCCGATGCGGCGCAAACCACCTGATCCAACAAAGGAGTACCTGAAAATGTTTAAAAACCTACTTGCCGCTGCAACACTCACAACACTGATGGCTCCAGCGGCCTTTGCTGCCGACCTGGAAGGTCGTGTTCTGAAAATCGGAACCGATGCGACATACCCACCGATGGAAACCGTGGATGAAACAACCGGTGAGATCGTGGGCTTTGACGTCGATGTGATGAATGCAATCTGCGCGAAGGTCAATTGCGTCCCCAATTTCGTAAACACCGCCTGGGATGGTATCTTTGCGGCCCTTCAGCAGGGTGAGTTCGATCTGGTTATCTCGGGCGTGTCGATCACACCGGAACGCGAAGAAACCATGGACTTTTCCGAGCCTTACATCGTTGTCAGCCAAGCCATTCTGTTGCAGGTCGATAATGCTGACATGACACTTGAGGATTTCAAAGCCGGTGGCCAGAAACTGGCCGCGCAAACTGCGACGACCAACGCCCAATTGGCGGAAGAGCTTGTTGGGCGCGAGAATGTCAGCCTTTACGACAACTTCTCGGCCGCCATTCTGGCGCTTCAGAACGCGGACGTGCAGGGCGTGATCATCGATGGCACATCGGCAGCGGCCTATGAACAGGAATTTGCGGGCGAGTTGACTGTTGGCATCACAGGCTTGCAATCCGATCCATTGGGTATCGTGTTTCAAGAAGGCGATCCGACGGTGGATGCGATTAACGCCGGTCTGAAAGCCATTCAGGAGGATGGAACGCTGGACGAACTGACAGCCAAATACTGGGGCACCAATTGATCCATTAGCGCCCTTCCGGTCCGGCGGCCAGCGCTGCCGGGCCTTGTCTTAGCGGAGAAGTTCCATGTTGCGCCTCAGCACGATCCGCCCGAGTAACCTGGTGTTGCTCGCAGCAGCGCCATTTATTATCTACCTGTTCGCCACATCCTCAAAATACTTGCGGTCTCTGGTCGCAATTCTGGGGATCGGCACCGACGCGGGGCCCATCTTTGTTGGATTTCTGCTGATTGCGACCGTTGCGATCCTTGGATATCTTTGCGCACGCTACGTGCGGTTTTCACAAAACTCCCCCGGCTGGTTGCGATTCTGCGCGCTTGCCGCGTTCCCAGCTTCTGCGGCGCTTTTGGTCATCAGCTTTGTTTCTCCGCTGCTTCTGATGCCATTTGCCGAGTCGGTCTTCTTCCATGCGCTCAGCGAAAACACATCACCCCTTATCGATCGATCCAGTCAGACCTGGGTACTGTTTCCGGGCGTGATCGCCAAGGTTCAGACGGGATTACAAGTTTTCCTGGCGGTTTACGCGGCTGTCGTCGCACTATGCCTAATTTCGGCACGTTTGCAGCCGCCCTGGCGCGGGCGCGTCTTGTTGGGGTTGGAGTGTCTCACAGGCGCGGTTCTGTTTTATCTCATGTTCATGGCTCATTGGCATTTCGCGACCGGGGTGGCCATTACATTCCGCGCGGCCATATTTGCCTATATCTTCGCGGCCATTCTTGGTTTGGTCTGGGTCGGGTTGCAATCGTTTAAACCAAAGGCGCGTACGACGGTCGTCTATGGTTCGATCAGTTTGGCATTGCTTGCAGCCTCAGCCTTTTTCTTCATGCAGCCGCAGGTCAGCTTTGTTCTGGTGGGCAGCACCGAAGGGCGTATCGCGGTTGTGCGCGGCACGCCGCAGGCGCAGGCTGACGTTATCCGGTTTGGTGAGTTCGAAGGGGCCGACGGTCAGCAATATCGCATCCGCAGCGCAACCGATGCCACTGCCGCGCTTGAACAGATCGAAACGGTCGACAGTGTCTCGGGCGCTTTTGTCCCGGCCGATGCCCATACACAAGGTTATCCGGTCCTGTGGCAAACAAGATTTCTACCCGACAAATACCGCAATCCGGCCCTGGCATTTGCCGTGTTCGGGTTTTTGTTGCTGACACTGACCATTGGCGGGGCTCAGCATAAGCTGCATCCTCTGGCGGTCGGGGCCGAGTTTTTCGTGGATACGATACGCGGCATTCCGATGCTGGTGATCATTCTTTATATCGGACTGCCACTGGCGGGCGCAGTCAAAGACGCCACCGGCGGCGGTATCGACATGACCAATATGACCCGCGGGATCATCGCGATCTCAGTTGGTTATTCCGCCTATATGGCCGAAATTTTCCGATCCGGGATCGAGGCGATACCGAAAGGCCAATTGGAGGCGGGCAGCTCTCTGGGTTTGTCGCGCTGGCACACGGCGCGGCTTATCGTTCTGCCGCAGGCCCTGCGGATTGTCACTCCACCGCTTGGCAATGAGTTTATCGCGATGATCAAGGACACGTCATTGCTGTCTATCCTGTCCGTCCGCGACATGACCCAGAGGATGCGAGAATTTCAGGCGGCTAGCTTTCTGCCCTTTGCACCCTTCAATACGGCGGCAATCCTGTATGTCGTTCTCACACTCGGCTGTGCCAGTTTCCTGAAGTGGATCGAACGACGCACAGCAAAGGACACACGATGAGCGCGCTGGAACTTGGGGTTTGTTACTACCCCGAACAGTGGGACCCTTCGCAATGGCGAGACGATGCCGCCCAAATGGCAGACATGGGGTTGGATTGGGTGCGGATTGCTGAATTCACCTGGGGTCTGATCGAACCCGCGCGCGGTCAGTTCCACTGGGACTGGCTGGATGAAGTGATCGAGATACTGGGTCAGGCTGGTCTGCGGGTCATGATGTCCACCCCAACAGCCGCCCCCCCCAAATGGTTGATCGATGAGTATCCCGAAATCCTGCCCGTTGGGCCGGATGGTCGGGTCAGAGGGTACGGTTCGCGCAGGCATTATTGTTTTTCCAGTGAGGTTTATCTGGCCGAGGCGCAAAGGATCGCAACTGAATATGCCCGCAGATATGGTCAGAATTCGTATGTCCAAGCGTGGCAGATCGACAATGAGTACAACGACCACGATACAGTTCTCAGCTATTCCGATGCCGCGCGAACAGGTTTTCAGAACTGGTTGGAGGAACGATACGGGGCAATCGATGCGTTGAATGACGCGTGGGGAACCGTTTTCTGGGGGTCGCTCTACTCTCAGTTTGGTCAGATCGAACTGCCCAACGGGCTGGTCGCCACGCCCAATCCAGCCCATGCTCTGGAATTCGCGCGCTATTCTTCCGATCGAGTTCGTCTGTTCAACAAAACGCAGGTGGATGTTCTGCGCAAATATGCGCCGGGCCGGGATATTACCCATAACTTCATGGCAGGTAGTTTCGAATTCGATCACCACGCCGTAGCGGCTGATCTGGATATTGTCGGGTTCGACAGCTACCCGCTAGGGAACTTATTGGACTCTACCCTTTCAGATGAGGAGAAGCGCCGCTATCTGCGCACCGGCGCACCGGATTATCAGGGCTTTCATTGTGATTTGTATCGCAGTCAGGGGCACGGTCGGATGTGGGTGCTGGAACAGCAGCCGGGCCCGGTGGATTGGGCTGACAAGAATCCGTCGCCGGCAGAGGGGATGGTTCGGCTTTGGACCTGGGCGGCCTATGCACATGGCGCGCAAGCCGTGATGTTTTTTCGCTGGCGACAGGCAAAATCTGCGCAAGAGCAATACCATACTGCGATTTTGCGGTCAGATGGCAGCCCGGATCAGGCCGCTGTTGAATTGGCTGAGATCGTGAAGGATCGCGCCATTTTGCCGCCCGAGAGACGGGCAAAATCACGGGTTGCAATGCTACTGGATTATACCTCTATCTGGGCGGCGGACATCCTGCCACATGACAACGATTTCCCCAATGCCCAGATTTTTCGCGAGTGGTACACTGCAATTCGTGGTTTTGGGGTCGATCTTGATTTTGTTGGCCCTGAAGATGAACTGAGCGGCTACGCCCTCATCATATTACCTCAAAGCATGATCGTGACCGCTGACCTTGCAGACAAGCTTGACGCTTCGCGGGCCAAGATTCTGATAGGTGCTCGTTCCGGCAGCAAGACATCCGGGATGAACACCCCGTCCAATCTGGCTCCAGGCGAACTGGCAAAGTTAACAGGTATCCGTGTCACGCGCGTCGAATCGCTTCCTTCACTCGCGCATGAGGCTGTGGTTCTTCCCGATGGGCAGCAATTTGAATTCACGGGTTGGCGTGAAATTGTCGAGACCAAAGAGCGCGTTTTAGCCCGCTTCAAGAGCGCTTATTGCGATGCCAGTCCGGCGGTCATCCGTTCTGACCGCACGACCTATCTGGCAATGGTTCCGCGAAATGAGCTTTTGCAGGCGATTGTCGGGGAGGTACTGAACTGGGCTGGGATAAATGCAACGCCTTGCGACCCCGATATGCGCATAACCCAACGCGGCTCGACCTACTACGCGTTCAACTTCAGTGACGTTTCAAAGCCTTTGCCTGCTGGTCGTGCACGTCAAATTCTGCTTGGTTCAGATCCGGTCAAACCAAGAGACATCACCGTTTGGCAGGAGAATGCAGCGCCTCATAATTCAGCTTAGACGTGTCAAATCACGAAACTGGACATAAGATTTTCGCAAACTGTCACTTTTGGACTGACGGATGGGCGCAGAAAGTCCTATGAATAGAAAACAAAAAACGAGTCCAACAACGGGAGAACACTATGGTTACCAAATCATCACTTTCCAGACGCACTGTTTTGAAAGGAGCGGGTGCCGCGGCACTTGCCGCGCCTCTTTACAGCAAGAGCGCACTGGCATCGTCCGGTGAAATCAACATCCTGATGTGGTCGGATTATCTGCCGCCCAGCTTTATCGAAGAGTTTGAGACCCTTACTGGCATCAAGGTGAACTACACCGGGATCGGCTCAAACGAAGAAATCATCAACAAGATGAAGGCCACCAAAGGTCAGGGCTTTGACATCGTCTCGCCAACCAACAACCGCTCGTTGCAGTGGGAGCCGCTGGAGTTGTTGCAGCCCTTTGACATGAACAAGGTTCCGGTCGACCTGGTGAACCCTGCCATGGCCAAAATCGGTACGGATGCTTGGAACTTTGGCGGCGCCGGGGTCCACTGGTTGCCGCATATCTGGGGCACCGAAGGCATTGCATACCGCACCGACTTATGGCTGCCGGCCGGTGACGCGCCATCCTATGGCGACGTCTGGTCGGAAGAAAACGCAGGCAAGACCATGGGCCGCGCGCATTCGATGATGCTTGGCGCTGGTCTTTACATGGAGCGTTCCGGCGAGATGGAGCCGGGTTCGGTCTGGGCCGCTTATGGTGACGAAGAAACCATGCGCAAGGTCTGGGGTCAGATCACTGACTGGTGCATTGCACGTAAGAATCGCATCAAGCTGATCTGGAACGATGCCGATACACAGAAGAACGGTCTTCTGAATGAAGGTGTTGTTGTCGGTCAGACCTGGGACGGCCCGCCACTGGCACTGAAATCGGCTGGTGAACCAGTGCACTATCAAGCGCCCATCGAAGGGGCGATGGCATGGGTTGACGGAATGTCGATTCCGTCTGGCGCGGCGAATATCGACCAGATCTATGCCTTCATCGACTTCGCCTATCAGGCCAAACCTGCCGGTGTTGCCATCGACAGCCATGGGTACAACTCTCCTGTTCTGGGGGCGGATCAGTATTCAGGCGACACCTACAAGAAGAACTTTGCCGAGGCCTATCCGGGCGACTCGCTGGCCAACCTCAATCCGTGGCCGGCCGAAGCACCGTGGTATGCTGAAACGCGGACCGAGTTCGTCAACAAGTTCAAGAGCGCATAAGCGATCTGAAACCATGCCCCTCGCGTTCTGCGAGGGGCCACAATCTGTGCGCCGCTCCGGCGTAACGGAAAGCTATGTGGTGTGGTGACAGTGCACACCTCAGGGAGATACCAAAAATGAGTGCAGGGGTCGGAGTCGATCTGGAAAACCTGTGGATCCGTTTCGGTGACTTCGTCGCCGTGCGCGATGCAAACGTCACAATTAATGGGGGAGATTTCTTTTCATTCCTCGGACCCTCGGGTTGCGGCAAAACAACGATCTTAAGGGCTGTTTCCGGCTTTCTCGAGCCCAGCGAAGGCAATGTTCTGATCGGCGGCAAAAACATGCGCGGGATTGGGCCCAACAAACGCCCCACAGCTCTGATCTTTCAGAACCTAGCGTTGTTTCCCTTGATGAAGGTTTGGGAGAACATCACGTTCTCTATGGAAATCAAAGGCGCCAGTGCTGCCGAGCGCCGCAAGCGCGCTGACGAGCTTTTGGACATGATCGCGCTTCCGGAGCAAGGCGACAAACTTCCCAGCGAATTGTCTGGTGGCCAACGTCAGCGAGTGGCCATCGCTCGTGCCCTTTGCGCCGAGCCGGATGTATTGCTTCTTGATGAGCCTCTGTCAGCACTTGACCTCAAACTGCGCCAGCACATGCGAACGGAACTGCGTGAGATACAACAGCGTGTGGGCATTACTTTTATCTACATTACCCATGACCAGGGCGAGGCGCTGACCATGTCAGATAATATCGCCGTCATGCGTGCAGGTGTGATTGACCAAATTGCCGATGGGAAAACCATCTACAATGATCCCAACACGGCTTTCGCGGCCTCATTTGTCGGCGAAAACAATGTATTCCGTGGCAAGATCAAACAGGTCATGGGCAACGAGGCGCTGATCTCGACCAACCGCTCGGGCGATCTGGTTGCACGGATATCGACCGCCAATCAAGGCAAAATGAAAGAAGGCGATAGTGCAATGTTGTTCATTCGCCCCGAAGCCTTCGCCATTGCGCCCGAGGGGGCTTCGGGTGACCATTTTGTTACCGCGCGGGTCAACCACGAAGAATTTGAAGGCAACGTCTTCAACATCTTTACCGAAGGTGAAGGTGGAAAAGAGATCAAAGTGTCGATCCCGAACCATGGACAATCCTTCGAGGACCACACCGGACAGAACATCACGTTGGAATACAAGACGCATAACGCCGTCATCGTTCCTGCGGGTGAACTGGCTGCAGAATAAGGGGATTAACTCATGCCCCAGTTTCTGAAAGACTTCTTCAATCGCAACGGCACTGGCATGGGAGTGGCGATCTTGGGTCTGGTTCTGTTCTGGACCATCGGCCTGATCATCCTTCCGCAGCTGTCGATGTTGGACTTCTCGTTCCGTCCGAATCTGCCACCGCCAGAGATTGGCGGACCCAAAGACGTATATACGCTAGAGAACTACAAATATCTGGTCTACGGCCCCGAAGGTGGCAGTCAGGACTACAACACTGTTGATCTGAGGGTGTTTTTCCGAACTCTTGTGGCCGCGGTTTTTGTGACGGTTTTCAACCTGATCATCTGCTATCCGATTGCCTATTACCTGGGTCAGGCCGAAGGCAGCCATATTCGTATCTTCGCGATCATGCTGATCATCCCTTACTGGATCAACGAGATCCTGCGCGCCTTTGCGCTGCGCATCATCTTTGGGGAAACAGGTGTGTTGAACACGTTGTTCACGGGTCTGGGCATCTGGGATACACCGTTCGACTTCATTCGCAATGACATCGCGCTCTATGCGGGTCTGGGATACGCCTATATCCTGCTGATGATTTTCCCGATGTATAACGTGATTGAAAGTCTGGACAAAAACCAGATCGAAGCAGCACGCGACCTTGGGGCGCCTTGGTGGCGGATACATTGGCGAGTGGTCATTCCTTATGCCAAGCCGGGGATCAGTTCGGGCTGTACTATGGTCTTCATGTTGTCCGCCGGTGCGTTGGCTGCGCCGCAAATTCTGGGCGGGCCGTCCAGTCTGTGGTTCACCCAACTGATCTATCAGCAGTTCAATGACAACAACGACTGGCCACAGGGCGCCGCCTACGCAATCGTTCTGCTGGTCACTTGTATTCTGTTCGTGCTGGCCATGATGCGCCTGTTCAAAGTGAACATGGGGGATATAGGGAAATGAACAATTCCTTCCTCCGCATAAGCATCTGGGTCTATCTGGCGATCTTCTTCCTGTATCTGCTGGGCCCGCTGGTGATCATGTCCGTCACCGCGTTCAACTCGTCCGGGTTCCCCCGAATGAGCCCATGGGAATGTCTGACATTCCAATGGTTTGGCGAGCTGTTTCAGGATCAGCGTATCCTGAACGGGATCAAGAACTCGCTGATCATCGGAATCGGCACGGTCATCCTGTCCGTGGCGATGGGTTTGGCAGGCGCGCTGATGCTGACCCAGATCTGGCCGAAGCTTCGCGCGACCTACTATACGGTCATTATCGCACCGATCCTGATCCCCGGTGTGGTTCTTGGTATCTCGACGCTGGTCTTCTGGGACCGGATCAACCGGATGCTGGGGCTGGGGGCCGACAGTTTCCTGTCAAACGGCATCTTCCTGACAGTGATCGGCCAGTCCACCTTTATTGCCAGTTACTGTATGCTGGTGCTGGTGGCGCGGTTGCAGCGTTATGATGTCGCCCTGACTGAGGCGGCACTGGACCTTGGGGCCAGCCACGCTCAGGCTTTCCGCAAAATCCTGCTGCCGTTCATGCGCCCGGCGATTGCCTCGGCGGCGGTTTTGGCATTCCTCGCTTCTTTCGAGAACTACAACACCACCACTTTCACTTTTGGCGAATACCCGACGCTGACGATTGAGCTGGCTCAGAAGGTTCGCTACGGCATCACGCCCGCGATCTCGGCGCTGGCGTTTATCATCGTTGCGCTGACGGTTTTCTTCGCTCTGCTGAACGAAGCCAAGCTGAAACGTCAGGAACTGGTAGCCGCGGCGCGTAAAAACGCAACGGTCGAGGAACTGGCTGGCAAGATCAAGCTGCCGAGTTTCTTTGCCGGTAATATGGCCGCCGTGTTGCTGGTCGCATTTGCGGTTGTAACGATCACCGTTATAGGCACAGCGGCGACCTACAGTCCGGCGCAGTGCATTGCCGACGTTCGCGAGCAAAAGCAGTTGGAAGCGGAACAACGCATTCAGGAACTGCGTCAGCAGCGTGAGGAGCGCCGCAAACAGCAAGAAGCGGAAAAAGCCGGGCAGGGTGATGCCCAAACCGCGCCAAAGCCGTCAAATAACAGCGGTTTTGGTAATGTCTTCGCTCCGAACTCGCTGGATGGCAGCGAGAATGAAAGCAACGAAGGTGCTTCTCAAACCGAGGGTGAGCCATCCAACAACGGCGGTTTCGGAGGGGTGTTTGACCCCAACAGCCTAAAAAGCGACTAATCGCTGTGCCAAGCGGCAACCAACGCATCTGCCCGGATAGGATTCAAGTCTGTCCGGGCAGATTGCGCTTCAGGATCTTCACGTCACAGCCGCCGATGGTCGATCCGTTCCAGACCACCGGTTCAGCGTTATAGTTGATCAGGAACATGTGGTCGGCTGTCTCACGCAGTCGAAGTCCTGGCGGCATCGGTTTCAGGCCCAAACCGCTTTCTTCCGCAGCCAAGCCGATGACGCGATCCCATAATGCTTCGTTTGGGAAGCCGGCAAGATACCAGAACCCGTCCCTTGCCATTAGCGCAGGCGCTCCATCTTCAAAACTCAGAATTTCTTCAGCAGATCCTGAAAGGCGATCGATCCAATGCTGTGCCGCGCCGCCGCCACGGACAGCCCGGTTGACAGCAGGGGGCAGTGTTTCGACCAAATCGACGTTGCAGTCCAACCCTTTCAGGCCAGGTCGACCGGCGGCGGCGATCTGGAAATCACGGGTAATTGCGCCGCTGCGTGGGCCGAGGATTGCAAGATCCGAGTTGTCCGCTAACCTACGCTCCAAATCCGGGTCAATCGTTGCCAGTCCGGGGGCAAGGATCAGCGCATAGTGCGTGGACAGGTCATTGGGCGAAACAAAATCAATCGACAGCCCCACGCGGCGCAATGCACGATAAGCTGAGAAGACCAACCGGAAATAGTCAAAGCCTGCTCCTTGCGGTAGCGATGTCCAGGCCCAGTCCGAGGGGTAATCAAACAGTATCGCAACCTTGGATTGCACCTGATGCACCTCGCCCAATGTGGATAGCTCTTCCGCTGTCTGACGGGCCTCGTGTAATGCAGGGGCGGGGCGATTGTCCGGTGTCAGCAAACCTGCGTGCATCTGTTCCTGCGCAAAGGGGGCTTGCCGCCATCGAAAATAGCTCACAACCTCAGCACCGTGGGCGACAGCCTCAAGCGACCACAACCGCACCATTCCGGGCATGGGTGCCGGGTTATAGGGTGCCCAATTCACCGGACCGGGTTGTTGTTCCATCACCCACCATCGGCCACGGCCCACTGCCCGGTAAAGATCATGGTGAAACGCCTGCATGTCCGGATCGCCTTGCTGAAGAAAGGCGGTCTTGTGGGCTTCGTCATCTTCCAATCGGTCCGATAGAAATCCGATCGGATAACTGTCCCAAGTCGCAATATCCAGATCTGCGCCAACCTCGAAATGGTCGAAATCCAGAATACGACCCATGTAGTTATGCAACAGCGGCGCATCGGTCAAAGCTCGCAATACATCGACCTGAGCTTTGTTGAATGCCACAACCTGATCTGAGCTGAACCGACGGAATGCCAGTACATGAGCGGGGTTTGGCTCGGTCACAGTTTGATTGGGTAGTTCAATCTCATCGAAGTTGCGGTACTCCATCGACCAGAACACGTTTCCCCAGGCCTTGTTCAGTTGTTCAATTGAGCCGTATCGAACAGCCAGCCAGCGCCTGAATGCATTCAGTGCCGGGGTGCTGTAGCTGACTGTTGTGTCGTGACACCCATACTCATTGTCGATCTGCCAAGCCGCCACATACGGGTTATGACCATAGCGCTCTCCCAAGACCCGTGCGATGCGGCCACATTCATCGACATAGCCCTGGTGGCTAAAGCAGTAATGCCGCCGTGATCCGAATTTGCGCGTGTTTCCATACGTATCCACAGCCAGCATGTCCGGATGTTTGTCCAGCATCCAACGCGGTGGCGTTGCTGTCGGTGTGCCAAGCACGACTTTCACTCCCGCCTCGCCAAGTGTTTTAACCG
>NZ_JBXWSL010000061.1:0-14220 GCF_059613425.1 Ruegeria sp. BHSA123
CTTCGATGCTTCGTTGGCGCTTTATGAGGCTGGTCACCTGACCGATCTGTCCTCGGTCGAGGCGATGAACAACTTCTCGGACGTTGCAAAGTCTGCCTGGCAGACGGATGACGGTTCGGCCAGCTTCTGCGTGCCGATGGCGTCGGTAATTCACGGCTTCATCTACAACAAGGACGCTTTTGCCGAGTTGGGGCTCGAAGTGCCGACCACGGAAGACGAGTTCTTTGCCGCCTTGGACAAAATCAAGGAAGACGGCACTTACATCCCAATGGCGATGGGTACCAACGACCAATGGGAAGCTGCCACGATGGGTTACAATAACATCGGGCCGAACTACTGGAAGGGTGAAGAAGGTCGTCAGGCGTTGATCGCAGGCGAACAGAAGCTGACCGACGAAGCCTGGACAGCCCCGTACGCAACGCTGGCCCGCTGGGGTGCGTATCTGGGTGATGGCTACGAAGCACAGACCTATCCCGACAGCCAGAACATCTTCACTTTGGGCCGCGCAGCCATCTATCCTGCGGGATCATGGGAGATTTCCGGCTTCAACGCACAAGCCGATTTCGAGATGGGAGCTTTCAAGCCTCCGGTTCAGAACGCGGGCGACACCTGCTATATCTCGGACCATACGGATATCGGCATCGGCATGAACGCGGCTACGAAGAATCCTGAAGCCGCTGAAACATTCCTGACCTGGGTCGCAAGCCCTGAGTTTGCTGAGATCTTCGGCAACGCTTTGCCCGGGTTCTTCCCGCTGTCGAGCACTCCGGTCGAGTTGCAGGACCCGCTGGCCAAGGAGATCGTCGGCTGGCGTGAAGAATGTGAATCGACCATCCGCTCGACCTACCAAATCCTGTCGCGCGGCACACCAAACCTCGAGAATGAGACCTGGGGTGCATCCGTTGCCGCGATCAAAGGTGCCAAGTCGCCCGAAGAGCTGGGTGCAGAACTGCAGACAGGCCTCGCCTCGTGGTACGCACCACATCAGTAAGCTGAACCATACCCGGGCAGCATGAGTTGCCCGGGTACGCCCAGCATTCCATTGAAAGCGCTCCCCATGACCCGCCCCCGCATCCGCTGGCATATCGTCGTGTTTCTGGCACCAGCCGTACTTGTCTACACAGCGGTGATGATCTTTCCCCTGTTCAATACGCTCCGTCTGGCCCTTTACTCTGAGGTCGACCAGAGCCGCGTATTTGTTGGACTGCAGAACTTTCAAACGCTGTTTTTCGATCCGATCTGGTCGGAACAGTTCTGGAATGCGCTGGGCAACAATTTCTGGTTCTTTCTGGTTCACATGCTGGTGCAGAACCCTATCGGCGTCGCGCTGGCCGCACTGCTCAGCCATCCGCGCCTGCGATTTGCGGTGCTCTATCGGTCGGCGATCTTCATTCCGACAATCCTCAGCTTTGTGATTGTCGGGTTTGCATGGAAATTGATCTTGTCGCCCATCTGGGGCATCGCGCCTTCGATGCTGGACGCGGTTGGGCTGAAATCCCTCTTTGCGCCGTGGTTGGGGAAGGAGGAATACGCTCTGACCACTCTGGCGCTGATTTCGGTCTGGCAGTTTGTTGGTATCCCTATGATGCTGATCTACGCGGCCTTGCTGTCGATCCCCGAAGAAATCCTGGAAGCCGGGGAAGTGGATGGCATCACCGGTACAAGCGCCTTCTGGAAGATCAAGCTGCCGCTGATCCTGCCCTCGATCGGGATCATCTCAATCCTGACATTTGTCGGCAATTTCAACGCTTTCGATCTTATCTATGCTGCACAGGGTGCTCTGGCGGGGCCTGATTTCTCGACCGATATTCTTGGCACCTTCATGTATCGCACATTCTTTGGCTTCCAGCTGCAATTAGGTGATCCGCATATGGGTTCGGCCATTGCTGGTGCGATGTTTGCAATTATCCTACTGGGTGTCTGTGTCTACCTTTTCGGCATCCAGACCCGGATGCGCCGGTACCAGCTGTAAGGAGCAGATGACATGAACAAGGCCCGCTCCAACCCGCTAAACACCTTCGCGATGCACGGTGCACTGATCTTCTATACGCTGATCGCACTGTTTCCGGTTTTCGTGATCCTGATCAACAGCTTCAAGACCCGCAAGGCGATCTTTCGCGAACCTTTGGCGCTGCCCGATGCCGACAGTTTTTCGATGATCGGATATCAGACAGTGATGAAGCAGGGGGATTTCTTCCTATATTTCCAGAACTCTCTGATTGTGACCGTTGCATCCCTGACATTGGTCCTGCTGTTTGGCGCAATGGCGGCTTATGCGCTGAGTGAATACCGGTTCAAAGGCAACATGCTTATGGGTCTGTACCTGGCTCTTGGAATCATGATCCCGATCCGCATCGGCACTGTGGCCATCCTGGAAATGATGGTCGCGACCGGGCTGGTGAACACCCTGTGGGCGCTGATCCTTGTCTATACGGCGCAGGGCCTGCCCTTGGCGGTGTTCATCCTTAGTGAGTTCATGAAACAGGTGAGTGACGACCTCAAGAATGCGGGCCGCATTGACGGCCTTAGTGAATACACAATCTTCTTTCGGCTTGTGTTGCCGCTGGTGCGTCCGGCAATGGCAACGGTTGCCGTGTTCAACATGATCCCGATCTGGAACGATCTATGGTTCCCGCTGATTCTGGCTCCTGCGGAAGAGACCAAGACACTGACGCTGGGAAGCCAGGTCTTCATCGGTCAGTTTGTGACAGACTGGAACGCGGTCCTGTCAGCCCTTTCAATGGCGATCCTGCCGGTGCTGATCCTCTATGTGATCTTCTCGCGACAGCTTATCCGCGGCATCACGTCAGGAGCGGTGAAATGACTCGCGTCCTGATCGCAGGCCTTGGGAACATGGGGCTGAGCCATGCGCTGGCACATCACCATCACCCGGACGCGCAGATTGTCGGGCTGGTGAACCGATCCGGCCGCGTGGATCACTCTGATCTGACGCGCTATCCGGTGTATTCAAGTTTTGAAGCCGCTCTGACCGAAACCAAACCGGATCTGGTTGTTATCGCGACTTATTCGGACAGTCACGCGGATTACGCCTGCGCTGCGATGGAGGCGGGTGCCCATGTGTTTGTCGAAAAACCACTCGCCACCAACGTTGTCGATGCGCGGCGTGTGGTCGAAACAGCGGCGCGGCTGAACCGAAAGCTGGTGGTGGGCTATATCCTGCGCCACCACCCATCCTGGATGCGCCTGATCGCCGAGGCTCGCACTCTGGGTGGACCCTATGTGTTCCGTCTGAACCTGAATCAACAATCCTCAGGGCCTGAGTGGGAGACGCACAAGGCCCTGATGCAGACCACGTCACCCATCGTGGATTGTGGTGTGCATTATGTCGATGTGATGTGCCAGATCACCGATGCAAAGCCTGTTCGCGTCCATGGCATGGGACTGCGCCTGTCGGATGAGATCGCGCCTGACATGTACAATTACGGCCAGTTTCAGGTGGTGTTCGATGACGGTTCGATCGGGTGGTACGAGGCTGGCTGGGGTCCGATGATGTCCGAAACTGCGTTTTTCGTGAAGGACATCGTTTCGCCCAACGGGTCTGTTTCGATCACCGACGGAAACAAGGGCGCGTCAGCAGACATCGATGGTCATACCAAGGTTGGTGGCCTTCTGGTTCACACGCCGCAGGGCGACCGGACTATCGACATGCCTGATGAGCCCGGTCATCAGGAACTCTGCGATGCTGAACAAGCCTATATGCTGCGCGCCATCGCCGAGGATATCGACCTGACCCGCCACATGTCCGACGCCGTACAATCCCTTGCAATCTGCCTGGCCGCTGACCAAAGCATCCGCACCGGCCAACCCGTTTCTCTTGAGGAGACCAGCCAATGACCGCCCTGTCACTGAAAAACATTCACAAATCTTTTGGCAATGTAGAGGTCCTGAAGGACATCAGTCTTGAGGTTGAGGACGGCGAGTTTGTGGTTTTTGTCGGCCCTTCCGGATGCGGAAAGTCCACTCTTCTGCGCGTTATTGCAGGGCTTGAAGACGCCACATCGGGCGAGATCAGAATTGCGGGCGAGCAGGTCAATCTGACCCCGCCCTCGAAACGCGGCATCGCCATGGTGTTCCAGAGCTACGCGCTTTATCCACACCTGAATGTACGCGGCAACCTGACCCTTGCCCTGAAACAGGAACGCCAGCCGAAAACCGTGATCGACGAGCGCGTCGCCGAGGCGAGCCGGATGCTGGGGTTGGAGCCCTACCTTGACCGCTACCCATCCGAACTGTCGGGGGGGCAGCGCCAGCGTGTTGCCATCGGTCGCGCCATCGTGCGCCAACCCAAGCTGTTTCTGTTCGACGAGCCGCTGTCCAATCTTGATGCCGCTTTGCGCATGAACACCCGGATTGAGATTGCAAATCTACACAGGCAACTCTCGGCTTCGATGATCTACGTCACGCACGATCAGACAGAAGCGATGACACTGGCCGACAAGATTGTGGTGCTGCGCGACGGACGGGTGGAACAGGTCGGCACCCCGATGGAGCTGTACAACAACCCGGCAAACCGCTTTGTCGCCGGATTTCTTGGTTCACCTTCCATGAATTTTCTGCCCGCAGACAGCCTGACCCCGGGCGATGCGCGTGAACTTGGGCTGCGCCCGGAGGACATCCGCTTGGAAAGCGGCGGACCGATTGCCGGCACCGTTTCACATGTTGAACAGTTGGGTGGTGATACCAATGTCATTCTGCAAACCAGCAACGTGCCAATCACAGTCCGGTTGTTTGGCCAGTACGCGATTGCCCCGGGTGACGATGTACAATTCGGGTTTGATCCTAGCCGCGCATATTACTTCGGGAATGACGGACAGAGATTACAGTAACGGCAGTTTTCGACCCGTTCTGCACCAGTTTGTTCTGGTGTGAGCGTGACCCAAAGAGTGCAACCGCTGGAAAACATGACTGGTTATCCAAGATTGTGGCGTGTGAACATGAATTGCCCGGATGGCAGGTTCGACCGGAAGTCAGCGGCACGACCGGACAGCGCCCTGTAGAACTGACGCAAGCCGGGCTCGATGTCTTCAGCCAGATTTTCGCACTGTTGGCACAAGGTATTGACCAGGCTGTTAGGGTGTCGATTTGTGATCGCCAAAATCAGCTCTGCATGTGCAACCCTGAGTTCCTGGAACGCCGCTGTTTGCAACAGGGCCTGATCGCCCACCAAAACAAAGACGGATTCCGGGTTGGCTTTGCCTTTCAGATCAACATGCCCGGCCTCTAACATGGCCAGATTCCCATGCGTGATTTCATGGACGCCGTTTGAAACGACGATGTCGTAGTCGACCGTTCGACAGCATTGTTCGATCCGCGCTGAGACATTCACGACGTCACCGATGACCGTATAGTTGAACCGTTTCTGCGAGCCGATATTGCCGACGCAGGCCTGTCCGGTCGCAAGCCCCGTTGCCAGCGCGATAGGGGGGCGGTTTCGCATGATGTCGGATGCATTGAACTCTGCCAAAGCGCGCCGCATCTTCAGCGCGGCTAATGCAGCCCGGCACGGGTGGTCAGCGACAGGTAAAGGCGCGTTCCAGAACGCCATAACAGCGTCGCCGATAAACTTGTCGATGGTTCCTCGTTCAGCCAGTATCTGGTCGCCGATACTGGAAAAAAGCGCATTCAGCAGCGAGACCAGCTCGGTGGCAGATGCGGACTCAGACAAAGGTGTAAAACCCCGGATGTCGGAGAACATCACTGTGATATCCTGCGTCTCACCTCCCAATTGCAGCTGATGTCCCGAGGCTTCCATCTCATCAAGGATCTCCGGGGCGACGTAATGAGAAAAGACTTTTCGGATTTTGCGCTTTTCCCGTTCGGTAGACAGGAAAAGATATCCTGCCAGCAGCCCGAAATTAGCCATGCCACCGATAAGCGGAAATGTGGCGTCGAACAAAACCGACTGGTTTTGAAAGACCAGCCAACTCAATATCAGAACGGCGGCAGCGGCGACACCGCCTGCAATGAAAGATGCAACCGCACCAAAACTGGACATGACGGCAATCACGACAAGCCCGAGAAAGGCGAAGGCAAGCATTTCCTGCGCAGCGGTCACATCCGAGCGGCTTAGCATTTCGTTGGTCAGGACCTGTTCCAGCACCTGGGCGTGAATTGAAACGCCGGGAACGCTCTCGCCAAGCGCCGTCTGGTGCATATCGAATAAACCGGCGGCCGACGTTCCGATCAGTATGATCCGCCCCTCAACTTCCGCCCGAACGTCCGCATCATCCGAGCCTTTGAGGATATCGTTGGCCGAAATATACAGCTCGGGCGCATCGCGCCTGTATCTCAGCCAAATCTCGCCGTTTTCTGTTGTTGGTATCCGGTATCCCCCGACCTCAACCGCCAACATGATGCCTGTTTCATCCTGTGCACCTTCGGCCACAATATTGGTCTCGCCCAAGGCAACTCTCAGGGCTTCAATTGACAGACCCGGCAACAACCCATCCGGCCCGCGCCAAAGAACCGGCACGCGGCGCATGATACCTGTTCCCCCGATGGGCGAGACGTTGACCCCACCAATACCTGCCGCGGTCCGGTCCAACGGAGGCGCAATTGGCGTCCAATGAGGAACTGAAATTAGACCCGCGGCGGGATTTTCACCGAATTCAATGATACCTGCTTTTGCAGTGATGGGGTTTCCTTCCGCCGACATTCGTGCGGCAGTCCCAAGAACGACCGGCCAATAGGCGATTTCCATCCCAAGCAAGACATCGTTATCGAGCTTTTGAGCGTGCCGTTCAACTGTAAGAACCCCTTCCAGAGACGGATCGTTCAGAAGCCGTGAGGGGGAAAACCGGTCAGGCTCAGCGAACAACATATCAAATGCGATAGCCGCAGCACCGTATTCACCCAGATTCTGAACCATTTGCGCCACCAGAGTCCGGGGCCAGGGCCATTGCCCCCAATTGGCCAGAGAGGCTTCGTCAATATCTACAACCCGTATGGGAAGGTCGGGATTGAACTCTCGCGGAGATGACCTTTGCAGAACGTCGAAATAGATCAGACGGGCCATTCGCACCGGATAGGGATCCATGACCCGGATGAAACAGCCCACCAGGATCAGACACAATCCGACAAGGCGGAACGCCCATTTCCCTGTCTTGGTTTTGCGCTTCTCGTTGCTCACGTCGTTCTCCGAAAAAGTGAGGCAAAGCCCAATTGGTCAAAAGCGCTATTGGACCAGTTCGTTTCCCGGCTCCTGTTGTTCCGGTTCTTCCGGTTCAGGCTCTTCTGGTTCCGGTTCAGGCTCTTCCGGTTCCGGTTCGGGTTCTACTTCCGGCTCTGGTTGTGACGGGGGCGATGGCGGTGCTGCGACGCTGATTGCGCGCGGCTGCGGCGCAGTTCTGCGAATGTCGGCCCTGTCGACTTTGGCCTGCTGCACGGGTGCACCTTCGCCAGAACACCCCTCAACCCTCACCTGCAATGGAGGCAGCAGGCCTTCCTGCGACTGAACAAATGGGAAACCAGATTTCAGCGCCTGATCATACTGCGCCTGATCAGCAGGCCGCCCGACTGTCCCGCCTCCACTGGTGGCATACATGCTGCATACGCGGCCTGTGGACCTGCAAGACCCCTGTGCACTGCACATTTGAACCGTTCCGTGCAGGACAAGCATTGCACTCTGGGTTTGTGATACGACCCACATGTCGAAAGTTGTGCCACGAACTGCCATAGTCGCAGTCGGTGTCTTGATCGAATATGCACCTTTTCGGCTTTTGCCGGAAATGAATCGAAAGCTGCCACCCAAGGCCTGCACGGCAAAGCTTTTGGCCTTTCGATTGCCGCGCAGCATAGTCACGTCCAACACCATATGCGCATTGGGGCCAACGGCAATTTTTGTTTCATCCACAAATACGATCTGTACCAAACCGCTGTGATCTGTAGATATCGTATCGCCTGATTCAACGTCCATTCCTGAAATGACAGGCTGAGTGTTTCCGGCGCGAATGATCTGAGCGCCTTGCTTGGCGCTGATAACTGTTCCGATGTTGGCAAGGGCCTGCGCCGGCATGAGCGCGACAACAAATACAACCAACACAATCTTTAACCAAGTCAAACCAGAGCCCCTTCCCCCGACGGGTCTAAGTAAGCGCGAAGCGCGCCAAGCTCGATTTTTGCCCCCAGAAACGTGTTATTCTTATTCAAATGCTCTAAAATGCTAGCAATATTTATGCATTATGGTGTGTATTTGTAGCAAGTTGTTTTTTGATCCGCGTTTACCAGCTTAAACACTTACGGATATGTGGGCGATGGTCTCCGCCATGGTCAGTAAGTATGAACAACATGCTAACACCAATGGAAAAGAGAGCCGTAAGTGGGGCTAACTGGCAGGTGTTTAGCAAAGCAACTGAACAGGCCAAAGCGCAGTATCCGTCAAACTCGCGCATAGGGCACTTGGCTCATCGCTTTTCTCGCGATGAGCCTTGATGCTTTTGCAGCGTGTTGTTGAAGGATCAGAGGAATTGTTCGGGTAACAAAGCGTCTGGCATGTTTTGGTAACACACTGGTCTCAGGAACCGCCGGATTGACAATGTGCCAACCGAGGTAGCACCGAAATTGGTCGAAGCGGGGTAGGGGCCGCCATGCACCATGCTGTCGCAGACCTCGACGCCCGTGGGAAAGCCATTGGCCAGCACACGCCCGGCCTTGCGCTCGAGGATCGGCATCAGGGACCGCGCGGTGTCCATGTCCGCATCATCCATATGCAGTGTACAGGTCAGCTGACCTTGCAGGCTGTGTGCGACGGCCTGCATTTCGTCAGGCGTTTCGGCGGTCACAATAACGCCTAGCGGGCCAAAAACCTCTTCACCAAGGGTTTCGTTTGCCAGCCAGTTCACAGCATTGGTGCGATACAGGTGCGGGGACGCGGTGCGTTGGCCACACATCGAGGTCAGAACCTCCTGCACACCTGTTGTATTGGCGATCCTTGCCTGACCAGCTCGATAAGCGTCGGCGATGCCGTCGGTTAGCATGGTCTGCGCGGGTGTCTTTGACAGGGCGGTTCGCGCGGTCTCAGCGAAGCGGTCCGCTGCTGCACCCGCCAGCATAACGGCGACCCCGGGGTTGGTACAGAACTGACCTGCGCCCATGGTCAGCGACCCCGCCCAGTTCTGAGCAATGTTGTCGCCCCGGTTCGTCAGCGCAGCATCGAGAATGAACATCGGGTTGACCGAGCCAAGTTCACCGAAAAACGGGATTGGCTCAGGACGCGCGGCACACAGATCGAACAGTGCCCGACCACCAGCCAATGAGCCAGTGAATCCGACAGCCCTGATCAGCGGGTGTTGTACCAAAGCGGAACCTACGGTCCGGTCACCCCCCTGAATCAGACTGAAAACACCGGGATGAATTTTGCAGCGTTCGATGGCAGCATGTATGGCCTCGGCTATGATCTCACCGGTACCCGGGTGAGCGCTGTGCCCTTTTACGACAACGGGGCACCCAGCAGCCAAAGCGGCTGCGGTGTCGCCGCCTGCGGTTGAAAAGGCCAAAGGGAAATTCGAAGCACCGAATACAGCGACAGGGCCAATAGGGCGCTGAATCATTTTCAGATCCGGGCGCGGCAGCGGCGAGCGGTCTGGCAACGGGCCGTCGTGGCGCCGATCCAGATACTCACCGCTCAGAATATGTGTGGCAAACAAGCGAAGTTGACCCGATGTGCGACCCCGCTCCCCTTGCAGACGGGCCTCGGGCAGGCCGGTTTCCTGCGTGCCTATTGCAGTAATCGCCTCGGCGCGGGCTTCGATCTCATCTGCTATGGTATTCAGAAATGCCGCGCGGTCTTCCCGGGTCGAAAAACCATAGCTCCAGAACGCTTCTTCGGCAGCTTCCGCAGCTGCATCAACATCCTGAAGACGCCCCACCGAAAAACTGTGTGAAGATCCAAAAGCGGGCTGTGACTGAAAAACCGTGTCACCTGAAAGCCAATTTCCAGCGATGAGGTGCTTACCATGGGGGGAGCAGGTCATGAATGTTCCATATCTACGATTCTAATGTTATGGATAATGTATCCAATTAAGGAGGGCAATCAAGCGCCCTGTTAGGTCTCCTCCATGGCGCGTTTTGCCACGATCATCTCCAGCAGTTGTTCCTTTGTTCGCCGGATGTGCCGCATCAGCATGTCACAGGCTTCGTCGACGTTCCCTGCTTGCGCTAGTTTCAACAGCTCTCGATGTTCTTTTTTCGCCGGTTCCCGCTGCTTCATCACGCTCAGATGCATTCGGACATAGCGGTCTGATTGCAGATTGACGCGATCCAGCAATTCATTTGTCAGTTTCCTCTGCGATGCCGCGTAAAGGGCGGAGTGGTATTGATAGTTCAGGATCCCCCACTTCCCGACGTCATTCTCGTCATAAGACGCTTCCATCTGTGTCAATATGTCGTTGCATCGCGCAAAGTCGGCAGATGTCATCTGCGGAATGGCTCTGCGGAAAAGATCGACTTCAATAAGCATTCGAAGGTCGAATATCTCTCCGATTTCATTCAGGGAGTGCTTGGTGACTGATCCGCCCCGATTATTGGCCCATTGAATCAGGCCTTCAGCGTTCAGACGCTTCAGGGCCTCGCGGATGGGCATCCGCGATACGTCGTATTCCTCGGCCAGAGCTTCCTGGCGAATAGCTTCACCTTCGGCAAGTTCACCATTCAGTATCCGCTCACGAAGATCGTTCGCGATGACATCTGGTAGGCTTTGCTTGGTTATTGCGCGCTTTCCTGCCATATTTTTCCTGCCACTTGTTTGGGTACAGCTACCGGTTACCGGCGGTTATTCCAAGTTGAGCCGCGACGCGACCACTTAGAAAGCTGATTAAGGACACTCCGTTTAATAATGCATCCAATATCCATGTTGTTTCAACCCTGCTGAGACAGCGAGGTAAGACCAAGTGCGAATGGAACCTTCTGTGACCGCCTTTCCCTGAGAGCGGGCACGGTCAATGCACTATTTAGTCAGACACCCCAGGTGTCCGACAAGCGATACCCGCCAGGCCAGGGGTCATCTGGGTCAAGCATGTGTTGATGAATGCCGGTGATCCAGCCGCGCCCACTTATTTCGGGGACAATCGCGGCACGGCCCGCCACCTCGGTGGCATCGACGATCCTGCCAGTGAACCGTGATCCGATGATCGAGACCGCCTCGAATGTCTGACCCGGCGACATCAACCCCTTTGCAGCCATCAGCGCCATGCGTGCGGAAACCGCTGTACCCGTGGGCGATCTATCAACTTTGCCCGGTTGGATTGCGACGGCAGATTTGCCAGTTAATCCGGTCTCGGTCTGGCTGATCGGGCCGCAGAAAGCACAAAATGAAATGTGGTCCCAATCCGGGTTTTCAGGATGCGAAAACCCAAGCTGTTCATTGGCTGCATTGGTGATCTTCACCCCCAATCGGGCGATGTCACGGGCCTCGTGTTCGACAATCTCGAATCCCAATGCCTGTGCATCGACCACGACAAAACTGTCACCCCCATAGGCGGTATCAACCATGATCGTATCCAATCCGGGTAACTCAAGCGGGACGGACAGTTTGTCGGCAAAGCTGGGCAGGTTCTGCACGAAAATGCGTTGCGCTTTTCCACCGCTGCATTCCGCCCGTACACGAACCAGCCCGCCTGGGGCCTCAAGCACCATATGAGTTTCGGGTTCCTGCATCGGAATGATTCCGCCATCCAGCAATACGGTTGAAACACAGATCGAGTTCGAACCGGACATGGGTGGCGTGTCTTCGGGTTCCATAATGATAAAGGCCGCGTCGGCCTTGGGGTGTTTCGGGGGCACCAGAAGATTGACATGACGGAAAACACCGCCCCGAGGTTCGTTCAGAACGAAGTTGCGCAGCGTCTGGTCGCCCGCGACAAAGCTGCGCTGTTCCCACAAGGTATCGCCCGGTGGCGGGGCGACACCCCCAACGATAACATCCCCTACTTCGCCTTCTGCATGGGCTGAAATGACATGAACGGTTTTGCTGCTCCGCATCGGATCTCTCAATATTGTGCGACAGGCTCGCCCAGAGCGTCGAAAATCGGTGTAACGCCCAGACCCGGACGGGCGGGTGCGGTCATCCGGCCGTTGACACGCTTTGGCGCACCCTCGGCAATGTCCACCGTGCCGTAGGAATTGAAATCCGTGGCAGAGAATGTGAACTCGGACGGCGTTGAACGGGCCAGATGTGCAATCGCCGCAGTGGTAATGTCGCCACCCCAGGTGTCTTCGATCGTCATGGGGATGCCGTGCGCCACGCAGAGGTCACGCATAAGGCGGGCTTTGGTCAACCCTCCGACTTTCGAGATCTTGAGGTTGATCACATCCATCGCGTCTTCGGCAATGCCGCGGACCAGCGTGTTGGGGGTGTCGATCACCTCGTCCATCACGAAAGGCAACGCGGTGCGGCGGCGGATCGACACGCATTCCTCATACGTCAGGCAAGGCTGTTCCACATAGACATCCAGACCCGAAATCGCTCCCACCACGCGGGCGGCCTCGTGCCGGGTCCAGCCGGTATTGGCGTCCGCTACCAGCAGGTCCGTCTTTTTCAGAACGGCGCGGGTGGCGTGGATACGGTCAATGTCGTCATTGGCCTCGCCACCCACCTTGAGCTGAAACTTGGTGTAGCCTTCGGCGGCATAGCCTTCGATCTTTTTGGCCATGATCTCGGGTGCTTCCTGACTGATCGCGCGATAAAGCACCACATCGTCCTGCGCCGCGCCCCCCAGCAAGGTGTAAAGCGGCTGTTCCGTGGCCTTGCCCAGCAGATCCCAGCAGGCAATATCCACCGGGGCCTTGGCATAAGGATGACCCCGCAAGGCCGCATCCATCGTGCGGTTGATCTGACCGATATTCAGTGGGTCCTGCCCGATCAAATGCGGGGCCAGCTCTGCCAGCCCGGCCCGGACGCCGAGCGCGAAAGACGGCAGATAGGCCGAGCCAAGCGGGCAGCATTCGGCATAGCCTTTCAACCCCTCATCCGTGATGATTTCCAAAACGGTGCTGTCAAACACTTCGACAAAATTGCCGTTGGACCAGCTATAGCGGCCTTCTTTCAGCGGCAGATTCACCTGATATACGTTCAGCCCGGTGATTTTCATAAGGTGTTCTCCAGATTAGAAGCGTGTGGATGCGAAAGGTGACATATCGAGCACCGGCTTGGCGTCAGTGACCAGATCGGCCACCAGTTCGGCCGTGCCTGCGGATTGGGTCAGCCCCAGATGACCATGGCCAAAGGCATAAATCACCTTTGGTGCGCGCGAAGATCGGTCAATCACTGGCAGGCTGTCGGGCAGTGACGGGCGAAAGCCCATCCATTGCGTGCCGCCCTCTAGGTTAAGGTCTGGCATGAAGCGCCCGGCCTTGGCCAGCAACGTGTCAGCACGCCGGTAATTCGGGGCCAGCTTCAATCCACCCAGTTCGACCGCGCCACCGATGCGCACACCGCCGTTGATCCGGGTCACCACAAACCCTTGCCCCCCAAAGGTCAGATGCGTGCGCAGGTCAAAAGCGCCTTCGGGCAGGGTCGTGTTATAACCCCGCTCGGTCTCTAGCGGGATATGATCCCCTAGGGATTTGGCCAGTTGGTGTGACCAGGCTCCGGCGGCGACAATCACCTGACCTGCCGAAATGTCACCGTTGACGGTGACGAGACGCACGCCGTCATCGGTTGGTATCAGTGCCGTGATCCCTGCGATCTTAACCTGCCCACCGCGCGCGATGAACTGTTCCGCCAGATGCTTGGTCCAGCGGGCCGGATCGACGGTATTCATCCATGTCGGGGTAAAACCCGCATGGGTGAATCGCCGGTTCAGTCCGGGTTGAATCTCGGCAATTGCATCCGGACTGTCCAAAAGATCAAACGGAATGCCATGGTCCTTGCGCAGGTCCCAGGTGGGCAGGCTGGCACGGAATTCGCTCTCATTCTCGAACAACTGCAACTGGCCTTCGCGCTGCATCAGCGCCTCGCCGTCAACATACGCGATCTGGCGCTCCAGCGCGGCGCGGCTGTGGTTCATCAGCGCGGCTTGTGCGGACAGTGAGGCAGCATAACGATCCCGCCAACTGGCCCGCCAGAACCGGAGCATCCACGGTGCAATACTCAGCGCATAAGCGGGTGGAATCGACAAAGGCCCCAGCGGATCAAGCAGCCATTTTGGTGCTTTGCGCATGATCCCTGGGGTTGCAAGCGGCACGATATCTGTAAAGGCAAAG
>NZ_JBXWSL010000062.1:0-13995 GCF_059613425.1 Ruegeria sp. BHSA123
TTCCGCCGCCGAAGAACGCCGTTCCCGGAGATTGCCAGGCACGCAACGCCCATATCGACATGATAACCGAAACTGGCCGAATGGCATGGCAGAAGGCCACCGGTTATGGTCAGAGATCGCGCGGCGAGGCCCAGATCGGGCGATACAAACAGGTCATCGGACTGGAACTGCGCAGCCGCAACATGGAGACCCAGACAACCGAAGCCCGCATCGCTGTTAAAGCCCTCAACCGCATGACCCGTCTAGGTCGTGCGACCTATGAACGTGTCGCATAACGAACCGGGGAAAGGGGCAAATGCGGCCCAAGCGCTATTCGTGCAACGCGGTCCCCCTCATCCACCTTTTCCTTTACTCTTTCCCATACCGGTCATTCTCCGGACGGTGGCACCTCGGCCCATACCAGATATCGGTACTCGCCGCCCTCGCTCAACGCGCGCTGCACGATGTCGCGGATATTTGCGGCAGATCGCTTCGGATCGATAAAGATCTGCCATTGCCTTTCGTAGCCTGGGGTCTCGTTCGCCAGGAAGTCGTACTCGAAAGCACGCCCTGGCCCTTGGCCCTCGAGCCGCACAACCTCCAGTCTGGCTACGCTATAGCCCCGAGATGCTATGTATTCGTTGAATTCAAGCATCTTGCTAGAAGGCTCGACGTACACGAAGGCCCCCGTTTCGAGCTTGTCCAGCATTTCGTCAAACTCATTTTGCATATTCACTTTCACTCCAACGGCCTGATGATCGGGTCAGGTTCATTTTCTCTGTCCCGAAGAGGACGGTTCCTATTGCTTACGGCGACGACGTGCCCTTCCGGACCCAAGAGTACCCAGTGCCCGTCCTGTCCAGTCAGCAAGGTCATGTCATGACCCCTATAGTCACCACGTCCGGCGACGATGCCGCTGAGATCGGGGCGGGGATTGGCAATGATGTCATCGATCTGTTCGGCAGTGTGCCCTTTTCCTGTGATGTACTCCAGCCCGTCGCCCTTGCTGCCATGGTCGCCAATCGTATTCCCGTCGGGGGTGGTGAAGGCCTCATTCCGACTTGCCTCGACAATGCTCGGACCCGCCGCATCCGGAATCGGCGTGGAAACGATGTTGCCGGTCGGGTCTTCGACGGCGGGCGAGCCCGTGTGGTTCGGCAGACCAAGGGTCTCGACCGGATAGGTTTCCAGCCACTGGTCGATGCGTTCCGGCGTGAAGCCAGGAAGTTCACCCAACCGGCGCTCGCCCTCAGTGAGTTCCGGGAAAACCTCGACCCAACCTTGGGCAATCGTGCCGTCCTGCAGCCGCAACCGGCCTTCCGCGAATGCGTTATAGCCTTGCTGCACGAAGTCTCCGAGGGCAAGTTGTGCGGCAGGATTCCCTTCGACGACACGCACGATGGTGCCAGGGTTCAACATCTCGTAAAGCGCGGCCGCCTGGCCTGCGATCTGCGCGGCCTCAACCGACTTCGGCAAACTGGACCCGAGACCAGAGATGACCGCTTCCTGCACCAGTTCGTGGGCCATAGCCGCAAGGAGCCCTTCGGCCGTTCCGGGATTGACGCCAAGGATCTCCGCCGCACGTTGGAGCCGACGTCCGGTGGCCAGACGCGTGAATTCCTGCAGGGCGCCGCTGGCGGCCAAAGCAGCCAGAGCGGCAGTTCCAAGTGGTGTGATCGCGATGGCGCGGAGACCGAGGCGACGCAAGATGGCGTCCACGGGTGCCTCGACCGGAAGGGCAAGTTCTGCAAGAATTGCATCAGTCCGCGACCCTGGCGTGATCGGCTCTGCATGGCAGCGGCAGTTGTGCGCCTGCCCCGGATGGCCGCCAGCGGGCGGGGCGTCCCAGCGAAACACCTGATCGTCGTATTCGGCATGGCTGTCACGGACTTTCGCGTCGCCCTGAGACCGCCAGATGTAATGCTCGATCCCCAAATCCTGCTGCCGAAGCTGATTGATCAGGCCCGCGAAGGCCCGAAGCAGGCGTTCTTCCATCGCCGCCCGCAACGGACGCAAGCGTTGCGGGTGGGTTTCGTATTCCTCGAAGATGGCCGTCAAGCGCGCATCCCACAGGCGCAGCGCCTCTTCCTTCGCATCTGTAACATCGCGAAGGTTGGCGTCGGTCGCCAATGGCACGGTGTCCGGGGGCGTCAGAGCGTTCAGCAGCATGCGGGTGTTGTCGGCTATCACGCGTTCCAATTGGTCGATGAAATCAGTCCGCAGGTCCGCATAGCCGGGGAAAAGCGATTTGATCGAAATGCCTGCACGGTAGCCGTACACGCCTCCGTTCTGCCGCGCGAAAACGTACTGACCACTGCCACCGTGGCGGAGAAATTCGCTAAGACTGTGTTTCATGGAACCTCCCGCTGACCCGCGCGAAGGTATGTATCGCCAATGTGTTAAGAAGCGATCAGCCGACCGTACGTTGCCTTGATCAGGGGCCATTCTTGCGGACGACGGCATGCGAAAGATCACCAGAGTGAGAGGCGTGCCGGTTTTCCGGTGACGGGTTGAGGGCTGGGAGAGTGGCTCCCGGCGCCCGTCGCGGGAGATCGCAGATGGGCGTTGTGGAAGTTCTGGATCCGGTTCAGCCGGCGCGGGCCGGTGGCTGGAAAGTGGACGTGAGCCGGGGCGAGCGGAACATATCCTCGACGTCGCTTTTGCTTTTTGAGTTTCTGGAGCGCTTCACCGGCCTGGGCTTCGTCATCATATGTCACCATCATGGCTTGCCCGTTTGTCCCAATACGTCCCCAAGTACGAAGGACGGACACTTCCCCAAACAGCGTCGGCTGCAATTCTATTCCATAGAACCGCGCCATGTTAATGTCGGGGTCCACATGGATCAGGTGGACAGGTGTGGTTGCCGTCAGTTCCATGACGCGATTGTCGGCAAACTCAGCCCGTCTGTCCAATGACATTGCGAAATCAATTCCCGTGAATGGATTCTGATCCTGAATGGAAAATGACATTGAATGCATCCGCTACTACTATAGCTGACCAATATGTAGGTAATAGGATCGGCCATGTTTCGTTTTCTACTATTTGCTTTCGTGATAGGTCTTGCCGCCAGCGCAGGCATGGCGCAGACACCGCCTTCGGCTGATGAGGTCGCGCAATACGACGGTCTCTTCGCAGCCGCTCACACCGGCAACGAAGAAATGATCCGGCAACTCGTTGCGGCAGGGGCAAACGTCAACGCACGGGACTCGCGGGGTCGCACACCAGCCCATGTTGCCGCCTTTGCTTCTGAGGATGAGGCGTTGCGTGCGATGGCTGAGGCCGGAGCTGACATGAACGCGCTGGAAGGTCAGGCCTACGACGTGATCACAATTGCGGCCGTTGCAAATGATCCAGAACTGATGACGCTCGCAATCGAGTTGGGAAACGATCCCGGACTAACGACCAGCCCTTATGAAGGAACGGCACTGATTGCAGCCGCGCATCTCGGTCATGTCGAGATTGTCAGACGGCTGATCGCCGCTGGCGCGCCTCTGGACCATGTGAACAATCTGCATTGGACCGCAGTTGTCGAAGCCGTTGTGCTTGGCGACGGCGGCCCAGACCATCTTGCGGTTCTGGATGCTTTGTTGGCAGCGGGCGCTGACCGATCGCTTGCCGATCGAAACGGAACTACACCGCTCGAACACGCCGAACTGCGCGGATTTGCTAAGATGGCAGAGCGGCTAAGAAAAGAGGACTGAGGCCAGTCCAGCAGGCTGAAGCGGAGCGTTCCACCTCACAGGTGCCGATGGCAGCTTGGATGAGACCAGCCTCAAATCAAGTTCCTCTCGTAGCGGAGCGGTGACAGAGTTGAACACATCTCACGGGTAACGGCACAATGGACAAGATCAGAAAAAGTGAACAGGACTGCCACAGCGACCTCGTATTCGCGAGGCGTGGTTTTCTTGGCGCATCAGGCTTTAGCGCACTGACAATTGGATTGAGTGGCTCCGCTGTAGGCCAAACTTCTACAAGGGCGGACGACGCAATACCTCAACCAAGTGATCCCAAGGATGCCACATTCATGGAGCGCGCTTTCGAAATGCGTCAGTATGCGATTGATCATGGAGATCAGGGGTATGGCGCAGTTGTGGTGCGCGACAACGTTATTATTGGCCAATCATGGAGCAGAGTCATCTTGGATCAAGACCCCACGGCCCACGCTGAAATAACCGCGATCAGGGACGCGGCGCGTCGTCTCAGTGACCGGGATTTGAGCGGAGCGGTTCTGTACTCATCTTCCCGGCCATGTCCCATGTGTGAGGCCGCGGCATACTGGGCTGGAGTCCGCCTCATGTTCTACGGCCGGAAAATCACGAGCGCAGGTTCGCCGAAGCTTTGCAGTTAGAATGGTTCTCAGCCATCAGCGACGTTTCATTTTGCATTCGCCTCCCACGGTGGGAAGTCGGCCCAAACTGGTCATTCATCGCCTCTGGCCACGCTGCGGTGCAGCTTCAACGAACCGGCCATTCGCTTAACCTGCGAGATCGACGAGTTGTCCGACGTCTGCCTTGCGGGCAAAGTGAGCAGCGAAGTGACGCACATGATCCGCAAAGGTCAGCTTACGCCCGGAATCTGTCCGTTTCGCCAAATTGCGGCATTGGCGGCACAAGCAGAGGGTTCGGTACCAACTCTTCGTTCAGTAAGAAACTTTGCAAAAGATCCTAGGACACTTAGTAACGAAGATAAAAGAACACTGCGTGTAGTATCACGTCCCTTGGGAAATGAGCGCCTTTGAATGAAATTGTTACTGTCTGCCTCGATCAAAGTCCGAAACGCCATTAACACCAAGACCTCCTAGCCAAAAGTTTGCGACATAGCCCTCATCATTTCCGCATCGACAAACCATTGAGAAACAGGTGCACTTTGCTCGGGTCCGCATTCAATTTGACAGCTTTCCCACGTCGGTTTCGTTCAACGCCAGGAAACTTGGCGACGATATTCTCAGCCCCCGGCCTGCTGGCGAAATACAGCAAGGTCACTTCACCCAGGGCTTCGACAAAATCGACAGTGCCGTCCAGAAACCCAGCGGCGGCGTCGGCAACGAAATCCTCAGGTCGTACCCCGATATTGACCTGCAAACCCATTTGTTCGGGCGTGGTCGAAATGGATGAAACGGCTTTTCCGCCCGCATCAAGTGTGACCTCTGTCAAATCCCCGGTTTTGGAAATTTTGCCAGACAGCAGATTCATAGAGGGCGATCCGATGAACTGCGCCACAAACTCGTTATCCGGCGTTTCGTACAGTTCCAGTGGCGTACCAACCTGCGCGATGCCTTTGTTGGCGAGAACGACGATCCGGCTGGCCAGCGTCATCGCCTCAACCTGATCGTGGGTCACGTAGATCATTGTGCTTTCGGGCATCGCCTCTTTCAGGCGCGCAATCTCGATCCGGGTTGCAACGCGCAGCGCAGCATCGAGGTTCGAAAGCGGTTCGTCGAACAAATAGACCTTGGGGTCTCGCACGATGGCGCGCCCGATAGCGACGCGCTGGCGTTGCCCTCCGGACAGAGCCTTGGGCAGACGATCCAAGAGCGGATCCAGTTGAAGGGTCTGGGCCGCGCGTTCAACGGCGGCATCGATCTCGGCAGCAGGCATCTTGGCGATCTTCAGTGCAAATGCCATGTTCTCGCGCACGGTCAAATGTGGGTAGAGCGCATAGGACTGAAACACCATGGCAATGCCCCTTTGGGCGGGCGGCACATCATTCATGACCTGCCCTTCGATCTCCAAGGTGCCGCCGGTGATCTTTTCCAGCCCGGCAATCATTCGCAACAAGGTTGATTTTCCGCAACCCGATGGACCGACAAAGACGATCAACTCGCCCTTTGCGATATCCAGATCGATATGTTTCAGAACATCGACCGGACCATAGGATTTCGCGACATCCGTAAGTTTGAGTTCTGACATGGTTTACCCCTTGACCTTAGCCATCAGACAAAACTGTGCGGGGTGCAGCGTAACGCTTCCTGCACCGTCGCTACCGCCGAGTTCCCGCCCGATGACCCGCCAATCACCCAAGGGCAAGTCGACCCGCTGAGCTTCCGTTCCAAGGTTGAAAGCACAAAACACCGCTTCAGACGCATCCTCACGCTGGAAAGTCAGCACAGGTCCAACCTGTTTCATGTTGGACTGCGCACCCGAAGTTAGTGCTGGGTGGACGCGGCGCAAGGCGATTGCGCGGCGATAATGGTGCAGCATCGATTGGTCGTTCGCCTCGAGCCGGTCAACGGCTCTTTCCGTTTGGGCCATACTAACAGGCAACCACGGCTCACCGGTGCTAAAGCCTAAATGTTCGTCCTGCGACGCCCAAACCATTGGCGTGCGACATCCGTCGCGACCCTTGAACTCGGGCCAGAACTCGATGCCGTAGGGGTCTTGCAGTTTCTCGAACGGAACATCTGCCTCGTGCAGGCCCAGTTCCTCTCCCTGATACAAACAGGCAGAGCCGCGCAGACACATCATCAGAACCGCGTGCTGGCGAATGGCCGCATCGTTTAGGTCCCAGCGCGAGGCATGACGTTCAACATCATGGTTCGAGAACGCCCAGCATGGCCATGCGTCGCCTGCCTTTTCCTCGAGCTGATCAAAGACCTGCTTTGCATAAGGCGCGGTCAACGCACGCTTTTCCAGAAACTCGAAGGCATAGCACATATGCATTCGTTGATCGCCCGAGGTGTACTGACCAATGATTTCCAGCCCGCGCTGTGCATCACCGACTTCACCCAAACAGGCACGGCCTTCATATTCGTCGGTCAGCGCGCGCAACCTTTCGAGGAAGGCGATATTCTCGGGCTGACTTTTGGAATAAAGGTGATCCTGGTGGTTATAGGGGTTCACCGCAGGCGCAATTGATGCATTACGTTCTTCGACCGGAAGGGCCGGATTGTCCCGCAAATGTTTGTCGTGGAAATAGAAGTTGATCGTGTCCAGGCGAAAACCATCCACGCCCATGTCCAGCCAGAACCGAGCCACGTCCAGCAGTGCGTCTTGCACTTCGTTACAGTGAAAGTTCAGGTCCGGCTGCGAACTCAGAAAGTTATGCAGAAAATATTGCAGGCGACGAGGCTCCCACTGCCACGCTGAACCGCCAAAGATAGACAACCAGTTATTGGGCGGTGTGCCGTCCGGTTTAGGGTCGGCCCAAACATACCAGTCGGATTTCGGGTTGTCCCGATTGGCGCGGCTCTCACCGAACCAAGGGTGCTGATCAGAAGTGTGTGACAGCACCAAATCGATCATCACTTTCTGACCCTTGTCATGGGCCTGATCGAGTAACTCGCGGAAATCTTCCAACGAGCCGAACATAGGATCCACATCGCGATAATCGCTGACGTCGTAGCCGAAATCCTTCATCGGAGATTTGAAGAAGGGTGAGATCCAGATCGCATCGACCCCCAGATCCGCAATGTAATCCAGACGTTGGGTGATCCCTTTCAAGTCACCGATCCCATCACCATTGCTGTCCTGAAAGCTGCGCGGATAGATCTGATAGATCACGCCACCGCGCCACCACTCTGACTTTGCTTTGGTTGATTTGGAGAGTTCTACAGTGTTCTGCACGTTCATCAGACGCCTCTATTTGACGGATCCGGCCAGCAGGCCACGGACCAGGTATTTTTGCATTGCGAAGAAAACAATCAGTGGAACAATGATCGAAACAAACGCAGCGGTGGCGAGGATTTCCCAGTTGCCCCCTCTTGTACCCAGCAGTTCGACAATTCGATTGGTCATGACGGTGGTTTGACCTGATGCATCAATCAGGAAGACTTTGGCCACCAGAAGGTCGTTCCAGGTCCACAGGAACTGCAGGATCGCGAAAGACGCCAGCGCCGGGAAGCTGAGTGGAAGGATCAGTTTCGTAAAGATCTGGAACTCAGACGCCCCATCGACCCGCGCGTTCTCGATCAAATCACGTGGCAGTCCGGCCATGTAGCTGCGAAGAAGGTAAATCGCCAGCGGCATTCCAAAGCCAGTGTGGGCCATCCAGACACCCAGATACCCTTTGCCGATCCCAATATTAAGATGGAATTTCAGCAAAGGGATCAGTGCGAGCTGAAGCGGAACAACCAAAAGCCCGACAATAGCTGCGATCAGCAACGCGCGGCCCGGGAACTCCATCCACGCCAACGCATAAGCGGCGAACGCCGCAACCAGGATAGGGATGATCGTGGCAGGAATGGTCACTGTGAGAGTATTAAAGAACGCCCGACCCATACTGTCGGTGCTGTTCTCGGCCAAGAGAACCTTGTGGTAATTGTCCAACGTGAACTCGGGTGGAAGTTCTGCACTTACGAAAACACGCGGGCCGCGGCTGCCAGTAAACTCCTCTTCATTTTCCGCTTTGTAGTTCCCGTTTGCATCGACCGTGATAGTCCCGCCACGACGCAATTCCGCTGTCTGACCGGGTTCATACGCATCCACCGCGCGGGAGCTGACACCCCACTTTGAGATCGTAGCTTTCTGCCCTTCGTCGAACAGGTTCCCTTCAATCACATACGTCCCGTTTTTCAGAATTTGCGTATTGGGCACGGCCGTGCGTAGCGTCAGGTTTTGTTCGGACGGGAACAGGGATTTCCACCAGCCACTGGTCGCGATCTGGTCAGCCGTGCGAAAGGATGAGATCAACAATCCAAGTGTCGGTACTACCCAAAGCACCACGATAAAGAGGACCGAGGCCTGGACGATCCATCTAAGGGCGGGTTTGGTTCCTGCAATATCGCTCATCCCCTACTCCATTTCCCGGCGTGCGTTGCGGATGTTCCAGACCAAGATCGGCGTCACCAGCAACATGATCACCATGGCCGATGCCGAACCCACGCCCCAATCATTGGCGCGGAACATCTTGTCGTACATGTAGTTGGCCAGAACCTGTGTCTCCCACTGGCCATTGGTCATCGCGAAAACGATGTCGAAGACCTTCAGGACCAGAATGGTGATGGTTGTCCAAACAACCAGAATTGTGTTCCAGATTTGAGGCACCTTGATTTTAAAGAATATCTGGAAGGGATTGGCCCCATCCAAAACCGCCGCCTCGACGGTTTCTTCGGGGATGCCGCGCAAAGCGGCAGACAGTATCACCATGGCAAAGCCCGTCTGAATCCAGATCAGGATCCCCATGAGGAAGAAATTGTTCCAGAACGGAATGGTTAGCCAGGTTTGCGGCTCGGCCCCACCAAAGAACAGATAAAGCGCATTCAGAATCCCGATCTGGTCTTGCTCGGCCGGACGCGCATCGTAGATCAGTTTCCAGATGACCGAAGCCCCGACGAAAGAGATCGCCATCGGCATGAAAATCAGTGCCTTTGCGATGTTACCCCAGCGTATCCGATCAGTTAGCTGAGCTGCCAACAGACCAAATGCAGTCGACATTGCAGGGACCACGATCAGCCAGAACAAATTGTTGCGCATGGCTTCCCAGAATTTCGGTTCTGCCACCATCTGGACGTAGTTATCGAGACCAACCCACTTATACCCACCACCGGCGATGCGATCCGTGAGCGACAGGCGCAACGTCTCAACTACCGGATAGGCCAGATATAGGCCAATCGCTACAAGCGCCGGAAGCAAAAACAGCCAAGGCCGGATCATATTCGCGCGGTTGATGTTGCGGCCGGCATTCGGCCCGCGCGCAGGGAACAGAACCTTGTCCAGAAACTGGTTGGACAGAAAGAAATAGCCCACACAGCCCGATACGCCTATGGCGATGGTCAGCAGGCCCTGAATTGCCGGATGCATCATGCTCTCCGTTGCGAAGGGGAAAAGGGGTGGCCTGACGCGCAGACCGCCCGGGTTTTAACGCGCTTAGTCCAGCGAATCCCAGGAAGATTGGATCTCGTCAGCAACTTCCTGAGCGGGCTTTCCACCAGCATAGTCAACCATACCGGTCCAAAATGTGCCGGCCCCTACGCCGCCCGGCATCAGGTCCGAACCATCAAACCGGAAGGTGGTCGCGCCCAGAAGAATGTCGTTCATCTTCTTGAGCGTCGGATCCGAGAACACGGAGGTATCAACGCCTTTGTGCGGCGTCAGGAAGCCGGTCAGGGCCATCCATGTCTCATGTGCTTCGGGGGTCTGCAGATAGGCGATCAGATCATGTGCAGCCGGGCTGTCATTGGTGATTGCCCATAGCGTGCCGGCGCCAAGAACCGGGCTACCCAGATCCTTGCTTTCATATGCGGGGAAGTAGAAGAAATCAGCATCTTCACCGACAACCGTGCCTTCAGGAAAGAATGCCGGGATGAACGACGCCTGACGGTGCATGTAACATTGTGGTGGCGAACTGAACATGCCCTTTGGACTGTCACGGAAATCGGTCGTTGCGACCGTACCTGCCCCGCCCGCAACATAGTCATCATTGCGTGCAAACGCGCCGAACTCTTCGATGGCAGCGACCACTTTCGGGTTATTGAACTTCATTTCATTGGACACCCAGGCGTCATAGTCCTCGGGCGATTGAGTGCGCAGCATCATGTCTTCGACCCAATCGGTCGCTGGCCAACCGGTCGCACCACCTGAACCCAAACCGATGCACCACGGCGTCTCTCCGTCTGCGACGATCTGATCGGTCAAAGCCTTCAGTTCCTCCATCGTGGTCGGAACTTCGTAACCGGCATCCTCGAAATTCTCAGGCACGTACCAAACAAGGGATTTCACATCTACCTTGTAAAAAAGCCCATAAAGGTGATCCTGCCCTTCGGGCCCCGGAAAAGTGCCCAGATCTACCCAGGATTGTCCAGCTGCGTAATTGTCACGAACCCAATCAGCGGTGCCGTCGCCCAACGGTGTCAGAAAACCCGACTTGGCCATATCCGCCGCCAGACCAGGCTGCGGGAAAACGGCTATATTCGGCGCCGAGCCTGCCTCTGCATCAATCCTGATCTGCTGCTCGAAACTATCTGAACCAACATACGCGTAGTCGTGGCCTGTCGCGGCTGCAAAGCCATCCAGAACCGCTTCGACGTTTTCCTGGTCCGGGCCCAGCCATGGCCCGAACACGGTAACCTTATCAGCCTGAGCTGTTCCCGCCATCAGGGCGAATGTGGCCACACCTGCATAAAGCGCGTGTTTCATGAAATCTCCTCCCAGTAATATCTGCGCATTGCAAGATTTTCAAAGCGCTTTGGATGTTGCACTTTATCTGCTGGCAATCAGATTCTGTCAACATATCGTTTTCTACCCCTCAATTATTGCCGCTATTGACCTCTTTGCCAAAACGGGTTGACGGAAGCAAAAAATCACAACAAAACAAGTGAGCATCCATTTGAAGGCGCTTTGAACATATGAACCTAAAGCAGCTCTCTGAGATTCTCGGTCTTTCGCAGACAACGGTCAGTCGCGCGCTGAACGGCTATCCAGAGGTGAACGAGGCGACTCGTGTGCGCGTGCAGGCCGCTGCAGACAAGCATGGCTATCGGCCAAACAGTCGCGCCAAAGGTCTGGCGACTGGCAAGTCCATGGTGATCGGGCACGTCATCCCTAGTTCGTCCCAGCACGAGATGGTGAACCCGATCTTCGGCGACTTTGTCGCCGGCGCTGCGCGGACATACTCTGCGAACGGCTACGACATGATGTTCACCACCGCGGATGACACTTCGATCGAAGGGGCCTATCGCAGCTTGTTTCAGCGCGGGGCCGTGGATGGCGTCGTTTTGCAAGGCCCCAAGGTCAACGAGCGTCGCATCGATCTGCTAAACCGGATGGCGGTACCATTTATCGTACACGGTCGTTCGACCGGGATAGATGCAGAGTATGACTGGATCGATGTGAACAACAAAAGCTCCTTTCGGCGCGCAACACAGTTCCTGATCGACTTGGGTCACCGCCGGATTGCCCTGATTAACGGGCTTGAGGATATGGATTTCGCACAGCGCCGTCGTGCCGGATACCTACAAGCGCTGGAACAGGCGGACTTGATCCCGGACCCACAATTAATGCGCAGCGCCGAAATGACCGAGGTCTACGGCCATCATGAAACCCGCGATATGCTGCAACTGGACGATCCACCAACCGCCATTCTGGCATCCTCGATGATTTCGGCGATTGGTGTGAGACGGGCGCTGGACGAGGCAGGGCTGCGAATTGGCCGGGATGTCTCGGTCATCGCGCATGATGATGACCTCTCTTATCTCAAAAACGGACAGGATGTGCCCATCTTTACAGCAACGCGGTCCTCAGTGCGGCATGCAGGAGAGCTGGCCGCCGAGATGTTGATTGAGAGGATCAAATCGCCTGACGATCCGGTCAAGACCAGATTGCTTGAGGCGGAACTGGTTGTTGGCAAATCAACCGGCCCAGCACCCAACAGGATCTGACAATGAAACATACGCGCAGCGATTTCCCCAAAGACTTCCATTTCGGAGTCGCCACTTCTGCTTACCAGATCGAAGGTCATGCCCAAGGCGGCGCCGGTTCGACACATTGGGATACGTTTGCAGCGACACCCGGAAATGTAGTGCGGGGAGAAAAAGGCGATCTGGCCTGTGATCACCTGAACCGGTTTGAACAGGATCTTGATCTTGTGCGCGACGCGGGATTCGATTGCTATCGCTTCTCAACCAGCTGGGCGCGTGTGATGCCCGAGGGGCGCGGACCTGTTAATCAGGCGGGATTGGATTTTTATGATCGCCTGACCGACGCGCTTTTGGAGCGTAGCATCCGTCCGTGCGCGACACTGTATCACTGGGAACTGCCGTCGCCCCTGGCCGACTTAGGTGGTTGGCGCAACCGGGATATTGCCGGTTGGTTTTCCGATTTCACTGAGGTCATCATGGGACGGATTGGCGACCGCATGTACAGCGTCGCCCCCATCAATGAACCGTGGTGTGTCAGTTGGTTGAGCCATTTCGAAGGGCACCACGCTCCCGGGCTGCGCGATATTCGAGCCACGGCGCGCGCTATGCATCACGTTCTGCTGGCCCATGGTCAGGCCATTCAGACGATGCGTGGGTTGGGCATGTCTAACCTGGGCGGCGTATTCAATCTGGAATGGGCCGAACCCGCCGATGACAGCGCCGAGGCACAACAGGCCGCCGCTCTGTATGACGGAATATACAACCGGTTCTTTCTGGGCGGCGTGTTCAACAAGGCCTATCCCGAGAATGTTCTGGAGGGGCTGGAGCCCCACCTTCCGTCGGGCTGGCAAGATGATTTCGATAGCATCGGAGCACCCGTAGACTGGTGCGGACTGAACTACTACACCCGTAAACTTATCGCGCCCGCAGAAACAGCGTGGCCAAGTCTCGCTGAGGTTCCCGGCCCTCTGCCGAAGACCCAAATGGGTTGGGAAATCGACCCCACCGCGCTGAGCAGGTTCCTGATCCGAGCAGCACGTGAATACACCGGCGACCTGCCGATCTTCGTGACCGAAAACGGTATGGCCAGCCCCGAGCGTCAACAAGACGATGACCGTATCGACTATCTGGATCAACACTTGTCGGCAGTCCAGGTCGCGTTGGGCGAAGGGGTTCCGGTTAAGGGGTACTTTGTCTGGTCCCTATTGGACAATTACGAATGGGCCTTGGGGTATGAAAAACGCTTTGGCCTGGTTGATGTAGATTTCAGTTCAATGAAGCGAACTCCGAAAGCGTCTTACTTCGCATGGAAGGACATGCTTGCTGCACGGATCTGTTGCAGAGTTTCTTACTGAACGAAGAGTTGGTACCGAACCCTCTGCTTATGCCGCCAATTCCGCAAATTGACGAAACGGACAAATTCCGGCCCGAAGCGGACGTTCATCGACACATGTCGCCGCTGCGGTGCGGCCCGTCGAACCGGCCGTTCGCTGCAGGCGCAAATTTTCAGGGTGCACGAACTCACAGTCTGCGGGACTTTTCTGACGTTGGAAATCTGATGGGTGGCTTGCCTCATCTGTTGGTTGAAAGTCGAGAACCAAATGCGGGGAAGGCTGTCAACGGCGGTGAGAAAGTCTGCCATTGGGCGGAGCAAAAGTCGTCCACTGTTTGGGTTACCGGCGCCTTGGCAAACGCGCTCCCAAATAGCTGGCGGTTGCCAAGGC
>NZ_JBXWSL010000063.1:0-13993 GCF_059613425.1 Ruegeria sp. BHSA123
GTTTCAGGAACTGCCACCGCTGATCTTCTTACCCATCACATCCGCTGCCTGCCGCAACGGGTCATCTGCGAGGTGCGCGTAGCGTTGCGTGGTAGACGGGTTCGTGTGTCCAAGCAATCGACCGACTATAGGCAGACTCAGACCGCTGGAAACGAGATGCGACGCATGCGTATGCCGATTGTCGTGGATACGGTAGTCTTGAAGACCTGCTGATGTGGTGACCGAGCTCCAAAATTTCTTCAGATCTTTGTACGGTTGGTCCGGAGAGCGTCCCGGAAACAACCAACGACTTTCAGGAGATGCCCCTGCTTTCATTGCCGCAAGCAAATCACAGGTTGCTGTCGAAATCGGCAGGTGCTCTCGTCGCTTTTGCTTTGTGTGGTGCGACGGCTTTGTCCATACCGCGCGGTCCAAATCGAAGTCTTCCCATTTTGCCTTCAGCACTTCGCCGATCCGTGCGCCTGTTAGGAGCTGCAGGCGAATAGCGTTCGCTGCAACCTGATTTGGATGCTCTGACAGAGCTACCAAAAGTCTTTGCAGCTCATCGTCTGACAGCCAGCGGTCCCGCTTTTCCTCGGGGAATTTTTCTATGCCGCTTGCCGGATTGTCAGAACGCTGACCCCAGCGCACAGACAGTTCAAAAATTTTCGACATGAGCGCCAGAATGCGATTGGCTTGATACGGCGTATCGCGCAGTTGGTTGTGAAGCTTCTGAACATGCTGATGCGTCACTTCGATGACTTTTAGCTCCCCAAGCTTGGGGAGAATGTGTCTGTCCAGCATCGACCGATCGTTCCGAACACTACCGGGGCGTTTCTTTGGCTCCGCGTGTTCGGTCATGTATTGCGCGGCAAGTGAGTTCACCGTTGGTGAGTGCCTGAGCGTTTGAGCGTCCGCGACAGGATCTCCGCCACGGACCACGTCAGCAAGAAGCGCGCGTGCCATTTCGCGGGCGGCGCCCAAAGACAAGGTCGGCCCATATCGCCCAAGTGTCTTGCGTTTCGACCGACCGGTTTGTTTGTTGCGATATTGAACTAAGAAGCTTTTGACGCCGGTCGTTTTCACGCGGAGTCCAAAACCCGGCAAACCGTCGTCCCAATAGATCGTGTCCCGGTTTGTTGCTAAAAGGCGATCGACACTTGATTTTGTTAATCTGACGTTGGGCATATTGGTCTCCGACGGAGTGGGTAAGCGAAAGGTAAGCAAAGTGCGGAGAGTTGGGAAGGGTCTTATAGAAACTTCAACACGCAAAAACTACTGCTATTTAAAGAAATATACTGCCCAATCGAATTGGCTATTATGCTATCGAAAATAGGATGATAAGATTTGTAATCAGTAGGTCCCCAGTTCGAGTCCGTGTGCGGGCACCACCAAATCATTGAAATTTATAACGTCCCGATCTGACACTGAGGCTTTACCTGCCTCCGTCCGAGTTGGGCGGAACCGTCCTTTACCGTTGTTCCCCGGAGTAGCCATGTATATGGGCATTTCAATCGGGAAATAGGGGAACTCAGGTCTAACTCGCTGGACAGTAACAAAAAACAAGTCCGAAACAGGGTTGGGACATGAAAGTGGCTCTGGTACAGAAATGAGAGACTCAGGTTTTGGGTAATCAGATTCATACAATATGGTAATGTCGGGAGCTATGTACGCTTGCGCCGCGACAAATTTTGTTCCCCGATAGAACGGGAAAAGGATTGGTATTGAAAACACGTTCCCCGGAAGGGGCACCGTCAGTCGATCCGATGCATCGGACCTGGGGATGTGTCGGACCACGCCAAAGCCTGAGGATGTGATCGGGGTGCCGTTGCGCGCAGGTGACTTCCTTCGGGGCTGCCCGCTAATTTTCCTGATCTGGCAGGTCAAAGCACATTGTTATCATCTCGTTGTGCTTGTAAGGACGTTGCACTGTCCGAAAGGGCCGCGCCATGCGGGCGTGATGGAATGGTAGACATATCAGACTTAAAATCTGAAGGGCGTATGCCCGTGTGGGTTCGAGTCCCACCGCCCGCACCAGGCACTTTCGAAAGGAACATTCCGCTGCCCGGGTTGCGCGCCTTCGGGACCGAAAATGCTGTGAAGCGCAGCCTACGTCGTCATGGCGTCATATTCATGACCAGGACTATACCGGATACCCCAATTCCCGGATCAGCCTCCAGATGTCCTTGTTCGCGGCTGACAACTGATTGACGACTGTCTCGATTTCGCGAAGCGCATCATCATCTACCGTGTCCGAGCGCCCCAGTCTGATATCGGTCTTACGGTCAGAAATCCGCATCAGAATTGTTTTCGGGTTTCCGCTTTCCTGATCGAATGAATAGATGCAGTGGTTATACTTGTTTCGAATGCCTGAAAGCTTGCTGAGCCGTTGCGTGCGTTCGAGGATCGGGTCACGAACCTGCGCGGGTCTTCCCTCCATCTTGGCAAGCCGTTCGACCAGATCAATACGCGCGCGGGTTGTGTTCAAGGTCAGGAAAATAATGACGGCCACGTCTTTCGACGTTCCGGAAAGGCCCGCGATCAGGTGGATCAGCAGGCTTTCGGTGTTGGTCCACATATAGTTCAGCCTGCCAACCAGAAGGATCAGGCGATCGAACCGGGCTTCGAACGTGTCAGTCAAGGGCGGATTGCTGCGCCTCGTGCGGCGCAACCTCGTAATAGAAATGCGCGGCAGCGGTGCGGTTGCTGACACCGATCTTACCAACCACGTTGTGCATATGCAACTTGACCGTATGTTCCGTAATTCCCAGCTTGGCCGCAATCAACTTGTTGCTTTTGCCCTGCGAGACAAGTTGCAGGACCTGCTTTTCGCGACGCGTCAGCTTCAGGTACCGCGACTGCTGGTCGACACCATTGGGGGCACTTGTCACTGGTCGGTTCGGGACGTCCCGAGTGTGCTGGCCTGGAAAGGCGACGCAATCGGCAAGGAAACTGGGCAGGTACAATTCTTCATGCATCAGCAGCCTGAGGATGGCACGCCAAGCATCGGGCGCCAAATTCATCGGCAGAAATCCAACTTCGCCGAACTGCGCGCGATCCCAGGATTCAAACATATGCCGGGCTGATTCTTCTTTGCGATAGGCAAAGGCAAGACAGCCGGATCCGGTACTTTTGGTATAGGCCATTGGGCGCGCCAGCAGGTCTTCTAGCATCATCTGATCAACAACAACGATCTTGCTGCAACCGGGCGCTTGGCTGCTCATGGCTTCGAGGGTTTCAAACCGCCGGGCGCGAACTCCGAATTCAGTTTGAACGCTTCTTAGGGTCTGATTGGAGTAGAATAATTCTTTTCCAATAAAGACAACCGAAAAATCTTCTGAATAAAGATCCTGATTGGCAGTTTCATCTATCAATGACGCACTCATCACATTCCCTCGCAAACAGGGTCAACCAAAAATTGCTTATTTGAATTCTGGTGGTCTGAAATAGTTAACTAATCAAATAGGTAATTAAATATTATTATACTCGAAAGCATGGTTTTCCACAACCGGGAGGAGTGTTTCCATAGCCCGTACCATAGAACTTTCGGTTAGGTTTCCGCTTGGATTTTTGTGCAACCAGCGGAAACAATTGAATTATTTTGTTGCGACTTTTTATGGGTAGGTCATGCGGGGCAGGTGTACGCAGATTTAGGCGCGTTCTAAAAGAAAGTAATAAAAACAATGATGTAACTACCTCAAAACTTTCGACTAGCTAGGCGTGGGCGTGCGTCGCTGCGAACATGGCTGGGCTTCAATTGTCGAAGCGCCTGTCCCTGTCGCGCCGGTCATTGCGTATTTTAGCAAGCTTCATGAACCGCCGCGCTTTCGGCTTAGCCGGGAAAGGAGGTGGCCATTTAGAAACTTCCACTGACCGCATTCAGCGCGTTTTTGCGCTGCGCGGGTATTTTTTTGTTTCAACCTCGCCTGATGCCGCTTTTTAGATGAATGGCGGTCTGGCGTTCCAAGAATAGGAATTTGTCATGAGACGTAATGTGAATAATACAAACGTAACGACCGTCGACGAAATTAATGTCGAGAACCTGGAAGCTCCGGTTAATGTCGAAATCCCGATTGATGAGGCGTTTGTCGAAGCTGACCTGACTGCACAACAGCAGCAGCAGGACCAGACTGTCGAAAACTCCAACGATCAGGGTCAGGACCAAAATCAAGGCCAGGATCAGGGTCAGGAACAAGGCCAGGACCAAGGTCAAGATCAGGGCCAGGATCAGGATCAAGGTCAGGATCAGGACCAGACGCTCAATGCCGGAGATAACACCAACGACAATTCGAACAGCAATGCGATCAATATCGACTTTGGTGGCGGAGAGTGGATTCCGCGTGATGACGATCAGGTTGATCTGGACTTCGGAGATAACGCGTCGGTTGGCGACGTAATAACTGCAGGCCGTGATCTGAACTATGATCCTGGCGATGACATGAATGTCGATATCTCAATGGATGGTGCGGGAACCGCGATGGCGGCCGTCAACAGTCAGGTGGCCAGCCTGAGCGATGACGACACGCTGGAATCGGCGTCAGTTTCGAACAATTCCGGTTTCTATCAGAATGGTAGCGCCTATGGCGGTACCGCCAACGCTGAAGAAGGTATCGGCGTCAAGTCCAGCGGTGGAGATTCGGGCGACGGTGGTACCAGCTATGGTGGTTCGGCAGACTCGACCACGCTGGGCAGCCATGCGTTTGGTGCCGGTGGCGAAACCGGCAGCGCCGACGCGGATTCGAGTGGCGGCGCAGGCGGTGATACCGGTGACGCAAATAACGCCAGCATTGGTGTCGGCCTGTCCGGCGCAGGGGCTGACGGTGACAGCACTGGCGGCGACGGCGGCGACGCTGACAGTTCGTCTTCTGCTGCCAACGACGGCAGCTCAAGCGTTGACGGTGACGGAACCGGTGGTAACGGCGGAAGCGCAGATTCGTTTGGTCTGGGACTGGGCCTTGGTCTGTCTGGCTCGAATGCCTCGGGTAGCGCCGATGGCGGCGACAGCGATTCCGACTCGAGCGGCACAGGCTTTGGTCTGGCCGGCAATGACGTAGACGCCGAAGGATCAGACGGCGGTGACGGCAGCGCTTCGACGGACGGTTCGTCGTCGAATTCCAGTGACAGCACTACCGAAGCCAATGATGCGACCGCGGGCAGCAACGCTGCAGAGGGCAGCGCTGACAGTGGCGCGGACAGCTCGGCCGACGGCACTGGCGGACCTGGTACCGGCGGTGAAGGCACGGGCGGCGAAGGAACCGGTGGTGAAGGATCCGGTGGCGACGGCACGGGCGGTGACGGAACCGGCGGTGACGGCGAAGGCGGATTTGCTGCGATGGTCGAAGCTGCAATCATGGCCCTGCAGGAAGAGCTTGGCATGATTGATGCCGAAGCGGGCGAAGGTGGTGATGGAACTGGCGGTGACGGAACCGGTGGCGACGGTTCGGGCGGCGATGGCTCTGGTGGCGATGGCTCAGGCGGTGACGGTTCGGGCGGCGATGGTTCCGGTGGAACCGCTGACGCGGATTCAGATGCGCAGGGTGTTGGCGACCAGTCCGCAAGCGGCCCCGACATCAACCAAAGCCCAGGTGACGTGAACGGTGCGTCCAGCAATTCGCAGAACACGGATGGCAGCGGTGGTAATGGCGGATCCAATTCGGCCAACGGCACAGCGGACGCAGCGGGTTCTGGTACGTCTGCTGCAGACGGTGACGGCGGAGCAGGCGGCACAACGACGCCCACATCCACGTCTTCGGGCAACGGTGCCGGATCTGCCGATGCAGCCAATACCGCCGGTGATGGCGGAGCGGCGGATGTATTCGGTGATGCCGATACAAACGGAGCCGCCGACAGCCTTGCTGAAGCAATCGCCGGATACGGTGGTTCGGGCATGTCCGATAACGATGCCACATCGACCGGGTCGGGCGATGCGACCGGTGCGGCCAGCTCGGGTGCCGGTGGTGCCGGCGGCGCGTCCGCCGCAAATGGCGGAGCCAGCGGATACTCGACCGGTACAGCCATGTCCGGTGACACCATGGGTGGAACCATCACGGGCGGCAGCGCGGCCGGTGCCTATTCAGGTGACGGTGGCGCAGGTGGCAACGGTGGCAGCTGGGGCTCGAACAACGGTGGCGATGGCATCGTGAGCGGTGAGTCCTATGCCTCGGCAGCGGCTGTTGTCGACACCTCGGCCTTTAACCAGTCGATCGTCATGGGGGCCAACGTGCTTGGCAACTCGGTCGATACGACCATGGTCGGTGGCTCGATGACCTCGTCCTACGCAAGCGACGACAACGACGCATAAGTCATAAGGCGAGGCCCGCATTATCGGGCCTCGCTATTTTCGAAAATGCCGGGGCCGCGTGCAGTGGCCCCGGCCCAACTGAACCCAAAGCGGAAATTCTGGCCGGTGCGGGTGAAAAAGGATGACCGACATGGCCCTTGACGCAATTACGGAAACGATAGCGCATTTTGTTGGAACATTTGAACTTACGATCGAACAGGCCCGGCTGCGGGACCAGTATGACGAATTCACCGCCCTGAGGCGAAAAGCAGAAATTGACGGGCTGGACGATCCTGCTGCGATCCACATCAGGGCCGATCTTGATGTCCCGGTGGGCGAATACAAACTCCTCCCATACAATTTTGCCCCACCTCAACCTAACCTGCCGCTACCAGACGCGCCGAAGGGGCCTGTACATGAATCGGTGATTATCCTTGGGGGAGATGGGCCGGTTTCCGAGCGTTTTGTCCCGGACGACACGATTGGACCGTCATCCGTTCCTACACTTGTCATTCTGCAGCCGGAAAACGTGCCGTTGGGGTCGGCGGTAAGTTACTCCATGCAAAAGGTTTTCCTGCGTGACAACGATACGGTGGGCGAGGGTGAATTTCGCGACACGGATGCGCTGATCGCGAAAGGTGAGCAGATTCTGGACATGGCGTCGTCACTTCATGCCGTAGCAAGCCCGTCATTTTCACTCGCGGATTACAAGTCAATCGAGATGGTCGAGGCACTGGCCGAACAGATGTTGAACCCGATGAACGGGGATGTGGATGGCGTCACCGTGTATCAGTTCCATGGCGATGATGCCTTGGGTGTGATCGTCAATGGCGAGCACATGGCCGAAGCACCTGAATGGACCGACCTGCTGCCCGCTTTCCATCAGCCGGATGAGGCGACTGGCGATGAAGCGGAAACGCCGTGGCCTGCCGAATGGGATCAGTCCAAGGATCCCGAATTTGACGACGGGCATCTGGTGGTGACCGGCGGCAATCTGGCGATCAATGCAGTGTCTGCGACAATTGGTTGGGTGGATGCTCCGTACATTGTTGTAGGCGGACAGGCCATCAATCTGACGGTCATCAGTCAGGTCGCGCTTGTTTCCGACTGGGACGTGGGTGCCATGAATGCCGGAAGCGGTACCAACCTGGTTCAGTCTTCGGTGATCGAAGTCGAAGGCAAAGAGGCCGCCTGGCTGGACGATGCCGACGGAGCAGGTGGCCAGCCCGCATACGTTGTTGTGGACTGGGTTCACGGCGATCTGGTGGTCGCGAATTTCATCAGCCAGAGTATTGATGCCACCGATATCGATCACATTCAGACCGAAATTTCAGCCACATCCACGCTTTACGTGCTGGGCGACAACGAAATGTACAATGTCGCCGATATCGTGCAATTGGGCAGCTATTACGATCTCATCATGATCGGCGGAAACATGATTTCAGTCGATGTGCTGATTCAGTCCATGGCCCTTATGGATGACGATATCATCAGCGGTGGAGTACCCGCGTCGATAATGGACGGTGATGAAAACCTGCTCATGAACGACGCGTCGGTCAAAACGATCGGCAAGGACATTCACCAGGATATGCAACAGAATATGGCGGACGCGCTGGCCATACAGGAAATGGACATGGAGGCGTTGGAAGACGCGCTTCTGAATGATCCGATGTTCGCCGGGATGGAACAGTTGCGCGTCCTCAAGATCGACGGCGATCTTATGCAGGTGAACATCGTCAACCAGGTCACGATGATGCTGGATCAGGATGACATTGACCTGTCGGGCCCGAATGCTGCCGGGGCCGAAGTTGTCGCGGGCAGCAATGCCATGCTGAACACTGCCCATCTGACCAAGATGGGTGTGGACTCGACAGTCATGGCAGCTGACGGGTCGTACTCCGATCTGTTGCTGCATCAGGCCAGCCTGATCGACATGCCGGACAACGACGAGATTACCGCGATGACCAATGAGGCAATTGCCGCCATCATGGGTGACATGACCGTCGCGCAACCGGATGCGGCCCTGGCACTGAATACCCCAGCTGTTGATGCAACTACACCTGACGACGGCCTGCAAACCATGCTGGCCTGATCCCCCCAAGATTTTGCTGAGTGACCAAAAGGTTTCTACATGTCGTTTGTTTTTTCGTCGCACCGCCATCCTTTATCCAGCCCGCTGGACAGGCAAGGCGGGTTGGGTCTGAAGCGTCAGGATCCCGAATCAGGGGCAGATCCTGCAAAACGGGCCACAGGTGCCAAAACCCGACTGCATCTGACGCAGGAGTTCCGAGTGCCTGAACCAGATCAAAACCGGCCGGTTGAAAACGATGCGTTGAAACAGGCCAAAGACCAGAAACACTCATGTGAACTACCGCGCGCTGAACCTCCCCATCGGTGTGCGGCGCCGCAGCCCGTGCAAGACAAGGACATTGCGGGCGGTGGTGACGGGGTGGCTGATGCTGACGGCCCGGATCATGCAACCGCAGACGAAACGACAGCGCGCAAGACCCCCTCTGCGCGCGCGTCCGGCGCGGATCACATGGGCGCAACGATCGAGGCCAAAGCAAACCAGCCACTGTTGCGGGCAAAAGCCGGCGGCGGTGACGGGAACGGGCCACCCCAAACCTTTCACAAGCGCACCCCGCCCGAGGATTTCCAGCGCACATTGCGGGATTCGATCCGGGCGATCCGGCGTAACCTGGCATTTGTTCTGGTGCTGACCTGCGCCACCAATATTCTGATCCTGTCGATCCCGATCTACCTGTTTCAGATCAGTGACAGGGTTCTGACCAGCCGATCCTTGGATACGCTGATCATGTTGACGGCGATCGTCGCCGGGGCCGTGATTTTTCAGTCTGCTTTTGATGCGGTGCGGCGGTTTACGCTGATGCGAACCGGCGTCGAGGTTGCCGTTCGTTTGGGTGCACCGGTGCTTAGTGCTGCTGCGCACGCGTCGTTGCATGGAAACGGGCGCGAATATCAGACGCTCGGCGATTTGCAGCAGCTGCGCGGTTTTCTGGTCTCGGGAACTTTGATTTCGTTTCTGGACGTGCCATTCGCGCCTCTGTTCATTCTGATGATCTTTCTCGTGCACCCGCAACTGGGCATGATCGTCGTGGTGACGGCGCTGATCCTGATGACGATTGCGCTGGTCAACCAGAAAATGACAGCCAAACCCTTTGCCGAGGCAAACAGGGCGCAATCCATGGCAAACCTGCATCTGGATTCCATGTCGCGCAACAGCCAGATTATCAACGCCTTGGCCATGATCCCCGAAGCAGTGCGGATCTGGGGGCGGGACACCGCCCAATCCCTAACCTGGCAGGTACGCGCGCAGGATCGAAACGTGATCTTCGCGGCGATTTCACGCGCAGTTCGCCTGCTGACACAGATTGGCATTCTCGGATGGGGCGCATTTCTGGCACTGCAGGGAGAGATTACCGGCGGCATGGTGATTGCGGCCTCGATCATTGCCGGGCGCGCCTTTGCGCCCATCGAAGGTTCGATTGAAGGGTGGAACAGTTACCTTCTGACGCGCGCGGCCTATGGGCGGATCAAGGCGCTGCTGTCAACCTCAGCTCTGCAACACGAGAAGTTGCGCCTGCCGCGCCCCGAAGGCCGGTTGGATGTAGAGCGGTTGCTTTATGTCCCCGGCGGAACCAAACGTGTGGTTCTGAATGGGATTACCTTCTCACTCATCCCCGGTGAAACACTGGCGATTATCGGCAATTCCGGTGCGGGCAAAACCACTTTGGGCAAAACCCTTGTCGGGTCCGTTCTGCCCACGTCGGGAAGTGTGCGGCTGGACCTGATGGATATCCGCAACTGGGACCCGCGCCAATTCGGTGAAAGCATTGGTTATCTGCCACAGGATGTGCAGTTGTTCCCCGGAACCATCAAGGACAATATCGGCAGGATGCGGGCCGATGCCACGGACGAACAGATCCACGACGCCGCTGTTCTGGCTGATGTACACAACATGATCGCAACCCTGCCGCAGGGGTATGAGACCGTGGTGGCCGCTGATGGATCGCCTTTATCGGGCGGACAGAAACAACGCATTGCGCTGGCGCGGGCGTTTTTTGGGAACCCGCGAATGGTGGTATTGGACGAGCCGAACTCGAACCTTGACGTCGCCGGGGACAAAGCCTTGGGGCGCGCCATTGAACAGGCGCGTGAAAGCAAGATCACCGTGGTCGTCATTACGCAGAAACCGACGCTGCTGAACGTGGTCGACAAGATCATGTTGCTGACCGATGGGCGCGTCGCATTGTTTGGGCAGCGGGAGCAGGTTCTTCAGCAGATCAACGGGCCGCGCAAACGGACTGGAATTGAAGGGCAACAGGGGGGCTGACCATGAATGACCTCGTACCCGTAAGGCACTCTGCCGGTGAACCAGACGTCTGGTATGCGGAAGTTCCGCGCTCGATCAACCGTTTTATTGTCATCGGTACTATTATGCTGGTCGTCTGTTTCGGCGGTTTTGGCGTATGGTCTTTCAGCGCCCCGCTGGCGGCGGCGGTCATTGCGCAGGGCAGTTTTGTCGCCACTGGACGCAACAAGATCGTCCAGCACCTTGAGGGCGGGATCATCGAAGACATCAAGGTTGTTGAGGGGCAATCGGTTCAGGCAGGTCAGGTGCTGATGACGCTGGATCAGACCTCGGCCCAGGCCAATGAGCGCGAGCTGTTCATCCGCAAACTGCGCTTGCAGGCGATGACCGAGCGGTTGCTGGCGGAATATGGGGAACGGGATCGTCTGGTCTTTACACCAGATCTGGTCGAGGCCTCCAAAGACGTGGAAGTCATGGCCATTCTCGACGGTCAAATGCTCAGCTTTGATGTGTCGCGCAAGACCTTGCTGAATGATGTGGCGCTATTGGAACGCAACATGGAAGCGTTGAAGATTCGGGCAAGTGGCTTTGAGGCTCAATTGGACAGCATGGCCACACGTGCCGAAATCTTGCAGGAGGAATACGAGTCCAAGAATCAGCTTTTCCAGAAAGGGCTGGTTCGAAAGGGCGAATTGAACACGATCCGGCGTGTGCAGGCCGAAGCCGAGGGACAGCAGGCCCGGTTGCGGGCGGAGGCCGCTGAAATCAATCAGATGCTTTTAAAGTACCAGGAACAGATTACACGCACCCGATCCGCCTATCGCGAGGCAGCACTGGATGAATTGGGCGTGGTCGAGGCCGATCTGGAAAGCGTGCGCGAAAAATCCCGTCAGGCCCGCAATGTTCTGGACCGGGCCGTGGTGCGGGCCCCTGTGACCGGGACAGTGGTTCGCCTGCATTATCATACGCCAGGTGGCGTAATCGAAACGGGCGAACCCATTGCCGAAATCCTGCCTGCCGACGCGCCGTTGATTATTGAGGCGCAAATCCCGCGCACCGAGATTGACAGTGTGGTAACCGGGCAGACCGCCTCTGTCCGCCTGATCGCGCTCAATCAGCGCACAACGCCGGTTCTGTACGGAGAAGTTTTTTATGTTTCAGCCGACGCACTGCTTGAAGAGGCAGCTGGCGTTCCAAAAGAGGTGTATCTGGCGCGCATCTCACTTACCCCGGACGAACTACATCGGGTGAGCGGCTTTGTTCCGACCCCCGGCATGCCTGCGGAAATTATGATCCAAACCGAAGAACGAACTTTTGCAGCTTATATCGCCAAACCTGTGTCGGACAGCATGTCGCGCGCGTTTCGCGAGCAATAACCTTGGCTCCTCAGTCCGTTGGTTCATCTACCTCAAGTCGCGTGCTAATCCTTTTGGGAAAAGCGTAAAGGGGAGCGTGTGTACCTTTGACGGCACAAGACTTGGGTTTTCACGCGCTCCACATCCTTGGCGGGCCGGCGGATCGGGGTCAACGGTAGTTACGAAGTCACAGGTTCATGAAGCGTCAGGTTTCCGCATCTGATGCAAATCAATGCAAAACACATTCGAATCGAGACATGTTTGGCCGGAAGTCATCATAAGGAACACCCGGCCATGTTTCGCCTTGCCACCATGCTATATTCACTGATCGCCACTGCCATTTCAGGTTCTGCCGTAATCGCCGTGCTTTCTGCTGGATTGGTCTCTGTCAGCGCAATTGTCGGCGCAGCAGTTGCCGGGGCTGTGATCGCTGCTCCGGTGTCTTGGATTGTGGCCCGGCGGTTGTACAGGGGCGCCTGATCAGGCGTTCAGGAATGTCCGGACTGCCGCTTCGAACTCACGTGGTTTTTCGGCGTGCAGCCAATGCCCGGCTCCGGGTATTTTGGCAAAACGCGCGCCGGAAAACAGAGAGCGGATTGCAGGGCGGTGTTCCGGCAGGACATAATCCGATGCCGCGCCCGACAGAAACAGGGCGGGGCCATCCCATGTGGCGTCCAACTTGGGGAAGCCCATGATCTTTGGCATCTCAGCTGCCAGAACATCCAGATTAAGCAGCCATCGTTTTCCCTTGATATCCAGCGATTGGGTGAAAAAGCTTTGCAACGCTTTCTCAACACCTTGTTCGGCAAGTTGCATCTCCGCGTCCGACCGGCGGGCGATGCGCGAAAAATCAACAGCCCGCATGGCGTCGATGAACTGGATTTGGCTGTGCGAGTATTGAACCGGCGCAATGTCGGCGACCACCAGCTTGTTCACCAACCCATTGTGCCGCAGAGCCAGCGTCATAGCAGCCTTTCCACCCATGGAATGCCCAAGAACATCCGCCACGCCGTCGATCTGTTCTATGACTTCGGCGATATCCTGTGCCAGATGGGGATAATCATGGCTCGGGTCCCACATGCTGTAGGCATGGTTGCGCATGTCCACCGCCACAACCTGCCGTTCGTCTGAAAGCCTTTTGGCAATGACGCCCCAGTTCCGAGCAGATCCGTAAAGGCCGTGTGCTATGACCAGCGGGGGGCGGGCGGTGGGTTCGCCATGTACAATCGTGTTCAGCATAGCTTGCGTGATACAAGCGCCTACAGCGGATCACCAGCCCCATTGTAGGTCTTTGTGGCGCAGGCTAGATTGCTGCGGCAGGAGAGAGCCCATGCCGCAGGACACAGACATTCAGACCCGGATCGCTGAGACAGTGGCGTTGCTGCGTGCCAAGCTTGGCGTGCGTGACAAGACGCTAGAGGCATCCATTCGAAAGGCAAAACGACGTCTGCCGCGCCGGGTGTACCGGCAGGCCATGGTGCTTGCCCGGTCCGAGGCGATGGCATCGCACCCAAAGATGCGGTTGATTCTTGATACCCCAAAGCTCGTCAGGGCGTCGGATGTGGTGCAGGACCATCTGGGAAGCATCAATCTTGCGGATCGCAGGTGGGGCTGGTTCCTTGGATTGCTGGGGGGGCTGGCTTTCAACCTGTTGGCTCTGACAGCGCTGCTGCTTGTCTTTCTGTGGTGGCGCGATTTGATCTGACCTTTAGAAGGCAGCCAAGCTGACGCTTGACCTGATCTTCTTTTGTCGGAGCGGTCGCTCAAACAACAAAAAACGGCGCCTCAAGAGCGCCGTTTTCTTTACTTTTTAAACGTTTACAAGTTCGGGTAGATGGGGAAGCGGTTGCAGAGATCTGCGACCTGGGCGCGGACGCGGGCTTCGACTTCGGCGTTGCCGTCTTCGCCGTTGGCAGCCAGGCCGTCGACCACTTCGATGATCCAGTCGGCGATCTGGCGGAATTCGGTCTCGCCAAAGCCGCGGGTGGTGCCGGCGGGGCTGCCCAGGCGGATGCCCGACGTGATGGTCGGCTTTTCCGGGTCAAA
>NZ_JBXWSL010000064.1:0-4805 GCF_059613425.1 Ruegeria sp. BHSA123
GTTTTCATGGATCATCGCCAGCCTGATCTTCCTGACCGGCGTGACCATCCGCCACTACTTCAACACGATGCACGCGACCGGGAAAGGGCCGCACTGGACCTGGGGTGTCACTGTCATCCTCATGATCGTGATCGCATGGCTGTCTTCTGTCAGAACCGGCGAAACATGGGAAGACGCCGAAGCAAGGGCGCTGACATCTTACGAAGAAAAATTTGCGTCGGCTGCGGGGTTTGAAGAAGCCTATGACACTGTGCTGGGCAACTGCTCGATGTGCCATGCCCGCGAGCCGGTTTATGGCACCATGAAATGGGCCCCCAAGAAGGTTTATCTTGAAACACCCGGCGATGTTGCCCGGCACGCCGACCAGATTTACCTGCAGGCCGGAATCAGCCATGCCATGCCGCCGCCCTCAGCGGTTCAAATGGACGTGGAAGCGCGACAAACCATCATCGCATGGGTGCGCGAGGTCAGAGGGCAGTAGGATTTTCGCAGGGCTACATCCTACCCTTCACTTCCTACCCCCTGCCGCGGGACAAGTACCTTGTTTCTGCCGCTCAAACAAAGCAGGGCGCACAAGACCTGATGCCGCCCCCGGCCTAGCGCGATGGAGGGGTCAGCCATTGGGCCGACATGCCAAAATTCGAGTTCTTCAACTCTTGCTTGGCAATCGCCTGCAAATGCACCTCATCCGGCCCATCTGCATATCGCAGCGCGCGTGCCCAGGTATAGCTGTCGGCCAGCGGTGTATCCGGGGTCATGCCCATCGCCCCAAAGACCTGCATCGCGCGATCCGTGACAGCAGCATGTACATTGGGCGCCACGACCTTGATCAATGAAATCTCTCGGAATGCTTCTTTTGCGCCCACCTGATCAATCTTCCAGGCCGCTTTCAGGGTCAGCAATCGCGCCTGTTCGATCTCTAACCGGGACTTGGCGATCCATTCGCGGATCACGCCCTGTTCTGCAAGCTGCTTGCCAAACGCCTTCCGTTCCTGCGCGCGTTCGACCATCAGGTTAAGTGCCATTTCCGCCGCACCGATCGATCGCATGCAATGGTGGATGCGACCGGGACCAAGCCGGGCCTGCGCCAGAGCGAACCCGCTGCCTTCCTCGCCCAAAAGATTGCTGACCGGGACACGCACATCCCTGAAGACCAGCTCGGCATGGCCCTCGGGGTCGTGCATGTTCAGAATGGTGGGGTTGCGAACAATCTCAAAACCGGGCGTGTCCTTTGGGACAATGACCATGCTCTGCTGTTTGTGTCGATCCGCATTGGGATCCGTTTTACCCATGACGATAAACAATCTGGTGTTCGGGTGACAGGCGTTCGTGATGAACCACTTGCGGCCATTGATGACGTATTCATCCCCCTCACGCCGTATCGAAGTGGTAATATTGGTCGCGTCCGAACTGGCCACATCCGGTTCAGTCATCGCAAAGGAGGATCGGATTTCACCGTTCAACAGCGGCACCAGCCACGTCTCGCGCTGTTCCGGAGTAGCAAACATGTGCAACAGTTCCATGTTGCCGGTATCGGGCGCGCTGCAATTGAACACTTCCGAAGACCAGGCCACCTGCCCCATAAGTTCGGCCAGCGGCGCGTATTCCAGATTGCTCAGCCGGGTGCCGGGTTCATCGTCGCGCAGGCTGGGCAGGAACAAGTTCCACAACCCTTCGGCCTGGGCTAACGCCTTGAGATCTTCCATAAACGAAACCGGGAAACTGCCTGCCGCCATTTCTTCTTTGTGATCGCGTATGCGCGGATAGATATGCGCCTCCATAAACGCTTTCAGGTGGTCATACATTTCCTTGGCGCGCGGCGATGGGGCAAAATCCATGGCGGTTCCTTCCGGTGCGTTGTGGCGGTGATATCCTCAAACCCTGTTCGCGCCAGCACGGCCGCCAAGGCACTGTCTTCTGCTGAGTTTTAACTGGCGCTTGATTACGCTCAGTTTGCGCAATCACTCCGATATGAAAAGAGGAAAATACCAATACCGCAATCTGCCGGCGTGAAACGTCAGGTCATTGCTCTCAGAACCTGGTGGACCAACAATACCTAAGGCGATGACCAGATCCCACACGGAGATTTGCACCGCCGGGCGAGTTTCACATCGCCCGCGCCCGGAAGTGCCTCTCAACGCGCCTTTGGCGTTTACACAGAACTAGGCCGGTGGTTTCAGGCCCAGCTGTTTCACGGCGGCGCCTGCTGTCTGAACCCATCGCTCTTTTAGGGCGTTGTTGCCATTGTGGCGCAAGCCCAGCGATTTCAGAAGCTCAAACCGTTTCAGATCATCGCCACCAAAGGACACAGCAACACGGGGCCACCAATAGTTAACCGCATCCTGCATCTGCTCGGTCTCTCCGTTCCCGGCAAGCTTCACAGCACCTTCCAGCGCCAACGCGCCATGATGGGCTTCGACCGGGGCGATGCTGCGGAACGCTTCGGCCAACGGTTGATAGGAAACCATTGAAAATTCGGCCAGTTGTTCCATGACCGCACGGCTCATCAGCAGGTTCATGATGACGGCGTCAGTCCAGCCCGAGATCGGATAATTGAATACCGCAAGGCGCATGTCATGCGCGCTGCGGGTCGCACCGATATCTGCGTCACGATCCAGGCGGGCCGTCCACGGATGATGTGTGGCATATCTCTCGGTATCGGCCCCAAACTCACCCATTATCCTGAGAACCTGATCGGCGTGATCCGTTTTCTCAAGAACAATCCTCGCGGCTGCGATACGTTCCTTGATTCCCGGACCCTGATTGATGATGTCTGCGAATCCGGCGGCACCGGCAAGTTCGCTGTCCACGAACGTGGCCATCAGCTTCATGAGTTCGGCGCGGTAGCGCGGCGGAACATTGGTCGGGTTGGTCAGCACACCGCCGGCGGCCAGATAGCTGTCGAGTGTCATGGTGTCAGTCATCTGTCTTCTCCCTTTACTGGTCGTAGTCCACGACCACGCGGTCGGTGACCGGATAGGCCTGACAGCTCAGTACATAGCCTTTTTCAACCTCGTAATCTTCAAGCGCGTGATTGGCGAGCATCTCGACCTCGCCTTCCAGAACGCGGCAGCGGCAGGTTGAACAGACACCGGCCTTGCAGGCGTAAGGGGCGTCCATGGCGTTTTCCAAGGCAGCGTCCAGAATGGATTTGTCCTTGGGCAGAGTTATCGTCTGAGTGGACCCATCAAGAGTGATCGATGCGCTGGTTTGGTTCGCCTGCGTGCCCGCGTCCGCCGCACCTTCCTTGCGTTTGGCGCGGCCCGGCTGAGCGCTGGCAAAGAGTTCAAACTTGATCTGCCTGTCGTCAAGACCATGCGCGCGCAGCGCGGCCGCGATCCCCAGCATCATCGGCTCGGGACCGCAGATAAAGGCTGTGTCCACGTTCTGAATATCGACCCAATGTTTGAACAGGTCGGCGCATTTTTCCTGCGTCACCAGACCGGTGAACAGGTCGATCTCCTGTGCATCCGCCTCAAGAATATGGATTACGTTCAGGCGGCCCATATAGAGGTTTTTCAGATCTTCCAGCTCTTCGCGGAACATGATCGTGTTGATGCCCTTGTTGGCGTAGATCAGCGTAAAGCGGGACTTGGGTTCGCGGGTCAGGGTTGTCTTCAGGATCGACAGAACCGGCGTGATGCCAGAGCCGCCAGCGAAACCGAGATACTGCTTTTCCGCATCAGCATCGATCGGAGTGTGAAAGCTGCCCATCGGTGGCATCGCCTGCACAACGTCCCCGACGTTAAGCTCGGAATTGGCCCAACTGGAGAATGCGCCGCCCTCGACACGTTTGATCCCGACTTGCAGTACCCCGTCATCCTTGCCCGCACAAATGGAGTAGGACCGACGCAGTTCTTCTCCGTCAAAGTCGCGGCGAAACGTCAGGTATTGGCCTGCGGTGAAATCGAACTGATCCGCCGCGCCGTTGACAGGCTCAAGCGTGACGACTACCGCATCGCGGATGGTTTTGTGGATGTCGGTGACTTTCAGGTCATGAAAACGTGCCATCCGGTGCTCCTCCTCAGATGCACTTGAAATAGTCAAAGGGTTCCAGGCAGTCGGTACAGCGCCAATGGGCCTTGCACGGGGTCGAGCCGAACTGGCTGACCTTTTCAACCGCTTTACTGCCGCAATGCGGGCAGCGCTCTGGCCCGCCCGCCGGTTGTGGCGGGGCGATGCCAAACTCTTCCAGCTTGGCGCGGCCTTTTTCGCTCAGCCAATCGGTTGTCCAGGCTGGTGAGATGCAGGTTTCGATCCGCACGTCTTTGATACCGTGATCGTGCAACGCGGTTTCGATATCCATGCTGATGACGGATGTTGCCGGACAGCCCGAATAGGTTGGCGTCACCGTCACGAGCAGCGTTTCGGCATCCCAACGCACATCGCGTACGATCCCGAGATCGACAACCGAGATTACCGGAATCTCGGGATCCGGTACGGCATCCAGCCAGTCCCAGATCTGGTCGGTCGAGTGGCGTTGCATCACATGTTACCAGCTTGCACCGGGATATGCGCGCTGCAACCACTGCATCTGCGTCAAAAGGTGCCCCAGATGTTCCGTATGCATGCGCCCGTCACGCCCGCCTTTATGGGCAAATCGGCTTTCCGGAAGGGTCAATGTCGCCTTGGCCAGAACCCGTTTGACCAGCGCATCATATTCTTCGCGCAGATCGGCCGGGTTCGGCGCGATCCCGGTCGCAACCATCTGCGCGTCGATGTCATCGCTGACAAACATCTCGCCTACATATGGCCAGAGGTAATCCAGCGCCGCCTGCATCCGGGTGTGGCTTTCTTCAGTTCCA
>NZ_JBXWSL010000065.1:0-8365 GCF_059613425.1 Ruegeria sp. BHSA123
ATCGAACAGGAACTGGCGCATCAGGGTGCGGCCGAAATCACCGTTCGGAACCTCGACCAGCAACACATTGCGGAAATCCCACGCGTCGCGCAGAAATGCCAGATCATCGGCGGTTTTGCCGCCCCCTATCTCGCCGGCAAGGCCAAGCCACATCTGGGTCTGCCCAATCAGGTCCAGCGCCGTGTTGGCCAATGCAATATCCTCCTCCAACACTGGCGCATGGCCGCACCATTCACTGACGCGATGGCCCAGGATCAGGGTATTGTCCCCCATCCGCAGCAGGAACTGCTGAAACGCTTCGTCGCGGGTCATCACATCGCCCCCACTTCTTCGGGGATGTCGAAAAAGGTCGGGTGGCGGTACACTTTGCTTTCGCTGGGCTCATACAACGGGCCTTTGTCGCTGGGCGACGAGGCCGAGATGTTGTTGGCTTCTACCACCCAAATCGACACGCCTTCGTTGCGGCGGGTGTAAACATCGCGTGCATTCTTGATCGCCATTTCCGCGTCCGGGGCATGCAGCGAGCCGACATGTCGGTGGCTCATGCCATGTTGACCGCGGATGAAGATTTCCCACAGGGGCCATTCGGTATTCATCGGGTTTCCTCCTCAGGGTAAGCTTATTCGGCGGCCAGATTGCCAGCCTGTTTCTTGCGCGCGTGGGCCAACAGCCCGTCACGCACCCATTTGCCGTCATCCCAGGCCTTGTTGCGCGCCGCCAGACGGTCGACGTTGCAGGGGCCGTTGCCCTTGATCACATCGAAGAATTCCGACCAATCCGGCTCTGAGAAATCGTAATGCCCGCGCTCCTCGTTCCACTTCAGGTTCGGGTCGGGGATTGTCAGACCCAGATATTCGGCCTGTGGGACGGTCTGGTCGACGAATTTCTGGCGCAGCTCATCATTGGTGTTGATCTTGATCTTCCAGGCCATCGACTGCGCTGAGTGGACGGAATCCTTGTCGGACGGTCCAAACATCATCAGCGACGGGTACCAGAAGCGGTTCATCGCGTCCTGCGCCATCTTGCGCTGCTCGGGCGTGCCTTCGGCCATCTTGCGGATCGCGTCATAGCCTTGGCGCTGATGGAAGCTTTCTTCCTTGCAGATGCGGATCATGGCGCGTGAGTACGGCCCGTAAGACGTTCTTTGCAGCGGCACCTGATTCATGATGGCAGCCCCATCGACCAGCCATCCGACGGCGCCGATATCCGCCCAGTTCAGCGTCGGGTAATTGAAGATCGACGAGTATTTCATGCGACCGTCCAGCAGCATCTCGGTTATCTCATCACGGCTGACACCCAGTGTTTCGGCCGCACAATACAGGTAGAGCCCATGGCCGGCTTCATCCTGAACCTTGGCTAGAAGGATTGCCTTGCGTTGCAGCGTCGGTGCACGCGTGATCCAGTTCCCTTCGGGCAATTGCCCGACGATCTCGGAATGCGCGTGCTGTCCGATCTGGCGGATCAGCGTTTTGCGATACCCCTGAGGCATCCAGTCCTTGGGTTCGATCTTGATATCCGCGTCGATCCGCGCCTGAAATTCAGCAAGCTTTTCAGGATCATCGTTTGACGCCTCGGATTCTACCATCTGGGCATACATGTCCCGTCTCCTCCGTTACACGCGTTCAAGAATAAGTGCAGCGCCTTGCCCGACACCGACGCACATTGTGCAAAGCGCATAGCGCCCTTTGGTGCGTTTCAGTTGGTACGCTGCGGTCAACACAAGTCGGGCGCCGCTCATCCCCAATGGATGGCCAAGGGCGATTGCGCCGCCATTCGGGTTCACATGGGCGGCGTCATCGGGCAGACCCAACTCTCGCAGCGTTGCCAAACCTTGCGACGCGAAAGCTTCGTTCAACTCGATCACATCCATCTGGTCGATGCTCAGCCCGGCGCGCGCCAAAACCTTTCGGCTGGCAGGAACCGGACCAATACCCATGACCCGAGGCTCGACACCCGCGACGGACATGCCAACCACACGGGCAATCGGGGTCAGGCCGTTCTTTGTCGCTGTCGCTTCATTCGCCATCAGGATCGCGGCTGCACCATCATTCACGCCCGAGGCATTCCCTGCAGTCACAGTTTTGTCCGGCCCGTTCACACCCTTGAGGCCCGAGAGTTTTTCCGCTGTGGTTCCCGGGCGCGGATGTTCATCCGTATCGACAACAATCGGATCGCCCTTGCGCTGTGGAATTGAAACCGGCGTGATTTCTTCTTGGAACACGCCTGCCGCGTGCGCCGCAGCCCATCGTGCCTGGCTGCGCTCGGCAAAGGCGTCCTGGTCTTCACGGCTGATCCCATAATCTTCGGCCACATTGTCAGCCGTTTGCGGCATGGAATCGACACCATACTGCTGCTGTAGTCTTGGGTTCACAAAGCGCCAGCCAATCGTCGTGTCGTAAACCGCATTGCTGCGCGTAAACGCCGACGTCGCTTTGGGCATTACAAACGGTGCGCGCGACATGCTTTCCACGCCACCCGCAACTGAAAGATCATAATCGCCTGCCTTGATGCCACGCGCCGCCATTCCGACGGCATCCATGCCACTGGCACACAAGCGGTTTATCGTTGTTCCAGGTACGTCCGTCGGCAATCCGGCCAGCAGGGACGCCATCCGGGCAACGTTGCGATTGCTCTCTCCTGCCTGATTGGCATCGCCATAAATGACGTCATCCACACTGGTCCAGTCGACTTGCGGGTTGCGCGCCATCAGGGCCGCCAGCGGGATAGCCGCCAGATCATCCGTGCGAACCGATGAAAGCGCACCACCATACCGCCCAATCGGGGTGCGGGTTGCGTCGCAGATGAAAGCGTCCATCAATTGCGTCTCCTGTTGGAACACGAGCATTAACCGTCTGGTCGGTTAATAAATGCTCAATCGATTCGGCGCAAGCTTTATGTTACCATGTAATCGTCTCTATCAGTTTTCTGTAACATTAAATGACGCTTCTTTCACATCCGCCTTCCAGCCCGCAAAAGCGCCATCCCGGGCTCGGCAAAAAACGAGTTAAACACCCACCGCAGATTCCAGCGTGGCAAGATTCGGTTTGGGCAATTGTCCCAGCAGTCGGGACACAGCCACTCGACATTCCGCGCCTTTCCAACCAACAGGCAAAAAGGCCGGAGGCAGGGATGGATGGCGTAGAACCAAACGACGCCACCCATGCACAATCAATACGCGCAGCACCGCTATTTTCAACGGATCATCGACGCCATCGACAGGCAACAGTTGCTCGGTGCTCTGAAGGGAGTGCAAGAACTGATCATAGGCAGACTTGAGCTGTTCAGGGCCACAAAGGTCGCGCAGCCAGCCTGGAACCGAAATGGCGCTGCTTTCAACACCCAGCAGTTCTTCAAGGTTCTCGGGGGTGGGGCCTGCAGACATGGCTGTTGTGGGGTTAACCGAAATATAATCTCCGGTCAGCATCAGATCCGCTAACTCTTTTCGCGAACTGTCTGAACTGTTGGCGATAAGCACATGCCAAGTTTCTGGTGTATTCGTCTCGCGGGAATAGATGCGCGGGGCGGCGGCGGCGCTTTGACTACGGCCAAATTCGGTCAATCTGTGAACGCTGTTTCGCCCGACCCGCGTACTTTCGATCCAGCCTTCCTTGCGCAGCCTGTGCAGCGCAACACGCGTGGCTTCGGCCTTGATCCCTGCAAGGTTGGTCAGCGCTGTGATCAGCGCGCCACTAACCTGGTCAGACCCGCTCTGGGCGAGATCACCGAAAATCGTGACCAAAACAGACCACACACGTTGCGTGCCAGTTGTAGTCAACTGGCTGACGCAGGTTTCGAACCATTCTGGGGCCGTATCTTTCATAAGCACAGTATAATCGGGCCGGAGGGAATTGCCATCCAGCCCCTGCGCACCTGCACTTGTTCCTAGTAGGCAACCATGGTCAGCAACTCGTATTCTGCGACCAGCTCATCGTCTTGCTGCGTCAGGGTAACGTGCCAGCGAACCTCGCCGTAGTCGTCATTGCGCTTGGTCTTGTGCTTGACCGTCAAACGAACCTTGATGGTGTCACCAGCCTCGACCGGTTTCATGAAACGCAGCCCGTCAAGACCGGTATTTGCCAAAACCGGCCCCTCTTTCGGTTCGACGAACAATCCGGCTGCGAAAGACAACAGCAAGTACCCATGTGCAACCCTGCCCGGGAAGAACGGGTTACGTTCCGCTGCCGCCTGATCCATATGCGCATAGAAGGTATCACCGGTGAAGTTGGCGAAGTGTTCAATATCTTCCATGGTGATAGTTCTTGTCGCAGTGTGAAGGGTCTCGCCAATCGACAAATCGTGAAACCGGCGGGTAAAGGGATGAGCAGGGCCTTTGACTTCGGTCGCGCCAGGCACCCATTTCCGTCCAATCGCTGTCAGCAGATCGGGCGATCCCTGAATAGCGGTGCGCTGCATATAGTGTTTCACACCCCGTACCCCGCCCATTTCTTCGCCGCCACCGGCGCGTCCCGGACCGCCATGAACCATGTGCGGCAGAGGGGAACCATGACCGGTGGATTCCTTCATCGAGTCACGGCTGTTGAAATACAGACGCCCGTGATAAGCCCCTGATCCCATGGCAACCTGTCGCGCCACTTCTGGATCATGGGTGATTACTGACGCCACAAGAGAGCCCTGCCCCCGGTTCGCCAGCTCAATGGCATGGTCAAGATCGCGATACCCCATCACAGTGCTGACCGGACCAAAGGCTTCGGTATCGTGCACACGTTGCGCCGCGTCAGGATTGGCGCAATGGAAGAGCATGGGTGGTAGGAACGCACCCTTTTCGGCATCAGCGCCCTCAACCACAAAATCATCGGGGTTGCCGAAGACACGCTCGGCCTCTTGCCCAAGGATAGCGGTCTTCTCCAGAACATCACGCTTCTGACCGTTCGAAACCAACGCACCCATACGGGTGGTTTCCAGCTTTGGGTCACCGATGACCGTTTTCGCCAGTCGCGCCGACAGCGCGTCAATTACCGCCTGTACCTGCGGTTCGGGCGCGATGATCCGGCGGATTGCGGTGCATTTCTGCCCTGCCTTCGCGGTCATCTCGCGCTGGACTTCCTTCACGAAGAGGTCAAATTCCGGCGTGCCCGGCGCGGCATCGGGGCCAAGGATCGAACAGTTCAGGCTGTCCTGTTCCGCAACAAACCGTACCGAGTTCTCTAGGATCACCGGGTTGGAGCGCAGTTTCAGGGCCGTATCGGCGGATCCGGTAAAGCTGACCACGTCCTGCATATTCAGACGGTCCAGCATGTCACCCAAACCACCCGAGACCAACTGCAATGCACCCGCTGGCAAGATGCCGGACTCAAGCATCAACCGAACACACAGCTCGGTCACATAACACGAGCTCGTGGCGGGTTTTACAATCGCCGGAACGCCCGCCAGAAGGGTTGGGGCAAGCTTTTCCAGCATCCCCCAAACCGGAAAATTGAACGCGTTGATGTGAATTGCCACGCCTTGTAGCGGGGTGCAGATGTGCTGCCCCAGGAAAGTACCGTTGCGCGAAAGCTGCTCAACATCGCCATCCAGATAGACATGACCGTCCGGCATTTCACGACGGCCTTTTGCGGCAAAGACAAACATCGTTCCGATGCCGCCGTCGATATCAATCATATGATCCGATTGCGTCGCACCGGTGTTGAAAGACAAATCATACATGACCTGCTTGTGTCGGCCCAAATGGACGGACAGCGCCTTGAGCATTTTGGCGCGTTCATGGAACGTCATTTTGCGCAGTGCCGGCCCTCCGACATTGCGCGCATAGTCCAACATCCCCTGGACATCCAACGCGCTGTTACCCGCTGTGGCGATAACCTCGCCGGTCACAGCGCTTGTTATTGCGCGGGCACCCTCGCCGGGCGAAACCCACTCACCGGCTGCAAAGCTGGAAATCTGTTGGATAGTCATGAGCGTCTCCTCGTCTTAGTCGCGATCCCCGCGCTGCCATAGGCCGGTCTCGCGAAATCATATTTTAAACCGTACGGTCGGTCAATAATTTACCAAGCAATTTTCCCAAGCCGGGTTTCTCAGACCCGCGCGGGTAATCGTGCAAATCCCCGAAACCGGATACGCCCGCCCCGCTCGGCGCCGTCGGTGATGCGATAGTCTGGAAAACGGGTCAGAAACCGGCCGACGGCCACCCGGCCCTCCAGACGCGCGAGGGTCAGGCCGACGCAGGTATGGGGCCCTCCGGCAAAGGCGTGATGCTTGTTGGGGCGTCTGTCCAAGATCATCTCGTCGGGCCGGTCAAACTGCCGTGGATCGCGGTTGGCCGCACCGATACACAGATGAACATCGGTACCAGCCGGAATGGTTTGACCGTGGAACGTTACATCAACAGTGGTCAGGCGATTGCCGAACTGGTTCGGGCTTTCCAGCCGCAGAAACTCGTCCACAGCCGGAACGATCAGGTTCGGGTCAGCCAGCAACTCCGCCCGCTTGTCGCGGTGCCGGTCCAACAGCTCCAATGCGTTGCCGATCAGGTTCGTTGTCGTCTCATGCCCCGCATTCAGGATGAATATGCAGTTCTGATACAGCTCTACCTCGGTCAGGCCACCATCCGTGTCGTCCTGGATCAGCCGGGTGAGGACATCCGTTGCCGGATCTCCGGGGTTGGCGCGGCGATCCTCGATGATATGCCGCAGGAAGCCCTTGAAGTCCGAGACCGAGCGGTTACCCCACTCTTCCTGCTCTGGCGTCAATTGCGGCTCCAAAGCACCAAGAATGGCGAGAGACCAATCGCGCAATGGCCCGCGTTCGGATCGTGGTATACCCAGCAGATTGCCGATGATCTCAATCGGGATTGCTCCGGCAAAATCCTCGATCAGTTCGACATTGCCTTTGACCTGCATCTCGTCCAGCAGCCCATCGACAAGCTGGATCAGACCCGGTTCCATTTGCGCCAACGCGCGCGGGTTCATCGCGCCGACCATTACCTTGCGAACACGGGTATGCAGCGGCGGGTCATTAAACACCAGACTGGTGGTGTGGTGTTCATACAAGGGGCTGTCGACCCCGTATTTTGGACCAAATACCGCTTTCTTGTCCGATATGAACCGCGTGATGTCCCGGTAAATAAGGTCCAGATCCTCGTACCGAGACAGAATAACCGATCCGTCAGGCTGCCAGCAGACGGGCGTATCCTCGCGCAGCGCGGCGTAGGCAGGATAGGGATCTGTGTGATACCCGTCAGGAAGCGCGGTCAGAGAGAACATCAGTGCCCCATCGCCCCCATTTGTTCAGGCAGAACCAACACCAACCACGGCACCAGAACGATCAGGGCCAGCCGGAAGATATCCGCCACCCAGAACGGAGTGACACCCTTGAAGATTGTTCCGGTTGATACATCCCCGACCACACCTTTCAGAATAAAGACATTCAAGCCGACGGGAGGAGTGATCAGGCTGATTTCAGTCACCACAACCACAACAATACCAAACCAGATCGGGTCATACCCCAACGATGTGACCAACGGGAAGAAGATCGGCACCGTCAGCAGCAGCATCGACAGGGATTCAAAGACGCAACCCAAAATGATGTAGATTCCAAGGATCATCAGGATCACCACAAAAGGTTCAACGTCATAGGCCGTAACCAACGCGATGAGCGCTTCAGGCAGACCGGCAAGGTTGATGAAATTCGAAAAGATCTGTGCCCCGATCAGAACGGAAAACAATGCCGCGGCGGTATAGGTGGTTTCCTTCAGCACCTCAAAAGTCGACCCCAAAGTAAGCCCGCCTCGTGACAGCGCGATCAGGAAAGCGCCCATTGCGCCCATGCCTGCCGCCTCGGTCGGGCTGAAGGTCAGGTTCAGTGGATGAAAATCGAATGCACCGTACAATCCGCCAATCACCAGAAAGAACAGCAGCAATACGGCCCAGACTGAGCGCACCGCCGACAGACGCTCGGCCCAGCCGTGACGTTCACCCGCCGGTCCCGACTCGGGCTTGCGTGCGACGGTCCAGCGGACGGCGAGCAGGTAGAACAGGATGCCAAGCAGACCGGGAATGATACCCGCAACGAAAAGTTTTCCAATCGAGGTTTCGGTCAGCAGCCCGTAGATGACCAGGATCACCGAAGGCGGAATAAGGATACCAAGCGTACCGCCCGCTGCAATCGATGCCGTCGACAGTTCGTCGGAATAGCCATAGCGGCGCATTTCCGGCATTGCGACCTTGGACATGGTGGCCGCCGTTGCCAGAGACGAGCCGCAAATGGCCGAAAAACCTCCGCATGCCGCAACTGTCGCCATGGCGATACCGCCCCGGAAATGACCCAGAAAAGCATTTGAAACTGCGTAAAGCTCGCGCGCAAGACCACCTTTATTCACGAACAAGCCCATAAGGATAAACAGCGGGAC
>NZ_JBXWSL010000066.1:0-12913 GCF_059613425.1 Ruegeria sp. BHSA123
CTCGACATTCGAAGTGAAGGTCGTGTTGGCGAATTCGCCTTCTGAATGGCCCAGCCCGGTGAAATCGAACCGAAGCACCGCGATACCCATGGCAGCCAGACGGGCAGAAATGCGCCGGGCGGCCGGGATATCCTTGGAACAGGTAAAGCAATGGGCGAACAGGGCCGTTGCCAGCACTGGTCCGTCCGGCAAATCCAGTCGCGCCGCCAATTGGCTGCCGTCATGTCCGGCAAAAGTGATGCGTTCCGTGGGCATGTCGGCTCCTTAAGTGGTACGGGGGAACACGCCCAATACTGTGTATTTGACCCTTCGGTCACAACCCTTAAGTCACACGCGTAACGGGAAGGTGAGAACGAATGGGTGTTTCACAGACTGCACAAGATCCCCGCCGTTTTCGTGTTGCACGGCGGCGGAACTCTCACTTTCTATTAATATCAAGAACGATGATGACAATCAGAACAAACATTCGTTTCACTTATGTCTCTGCACATCCCATCTGTAGTTCATGAAAGCTGAAACAGGAGACACAGATGTCACATGCAGATATTGCGCCCCAGATACCCGACCTGCGTTCACGTATGATCCTGGCCATTATTCTGGCCGGCGTTGCCGGGTTCGCGGTCGGCCAATCCTGGCCCGCACCCCAAGGTGGTTCACAGGTTCAGATCAGCCCTGCCACGGAAGACTGGCATGGAAACGTCCGCCGGTCCCATTGGTCGGAGTGAAGGCCCGGCCTTATTCGATCCCCATCAATTGGGGGTCAAAGGGATATCTGGACAGGTTCTCATACCCGGTTTCGGTAATGAGAACCTGATCCTCAAGCTTGATGCTGAAATCGCCACCGACTTCGCCGACACAGGCTTCGACGCACAACACCATGCCTGGCTCCAGCGGATAGTCATAGGCGCCTTCGACGGCTTTGTCCGGATACGCGACCAGCGGCCATTCATCACACAATCCCACTCCGTGCATCAGGCAGCCGTATTTCTGCGCCTGAAACTTGTCGTCAAGCCTGTGCGACATGGCCGTAAGTTCCGGGATCATCACACCGGGCTTCAGCATTTGCATGTTGGTCATGATGTGTTCATGCGCGTGCTGCATGGCATAGATCATGTCAGGGCGGGGCTTTTGGTCACCAATCCACCATGTACGCGAGATATCGATGCAAATCCCGTAAGACCCGATCAGGTCGGTGTCGAAGGCGATGATTTCGTTTTGCTGCGTGATGCGCGGGCCGCATTCCTGGAACCAGGGGTTCGTGCGTTGGCCTGACGCCAACAGGCGGGTCTCGATCCACTCGCCACCGCGCCGGATGTTTTCCGCGTGCAGAACAGCCCAGATATCATCCTCGGTTGTCCTGCCATTGCCGACATTGGCGCGCGCAAAGCTCTCCATTTCCGCTACAGCGGTTTCACAGGCGTGATTGGCACAGCGCATGGCCAGAATCTCATCTGGCCCCTTCACGGAACGGGTCTTTTCGGTCAGCTCTTCGCCTTCCATGACTTCAAAGCCCTGCGCCTCAAGCGCGCGCAGACCGTGCAACATGATCTTGTCGACAGCCAAACGTTTATTGCCGCCGCCATGCACATCGATCAGCACGCGCACCTCGTTCGAGAAGACATCTGCCGCTATATTCACCTTGTCGCCACGGTCGAAGTAAAACAGATCCGCGCCTGAACGCTGCTCGCGCACCAGCGGATTGAACGTGCTGAGGAAAGGCGAGTTCTTGTAGTCCCAGATCACCATATAGCCATCGGCACATAATAGCACCGCGCGAAACGGGTTATGCGTATTCCACAACTGCATGTTCGTGCTGTCGGTCGCATAGCGGATGTTCAGCGGGTCAAAAACCAGCAAACCACCATATCCGCGATCAACGATGGCCTGCGTTAGTCGCTTCCAGCGGTGTTCCCGCATCCGTGCAAGATTGGGCAATTCCAGACCTGCCGCAGCCCATTCGTCAAAAGCCAGCTGTGTCGGCCCGATCTCGATCCGGTCATTCTCATTTGGCGTGCCATCGCCCAGCGTAGCGCCTCGGCTGGGGTCAATCTTGCGCGTGTCTCGGTAATGCTTGTTCATGACGGACCTCGTTGCTTGTTCGGTCAAACCTAAGGTGCCCATGTGGATCGTCTTGGAAAAATGCGACGGCGAACCTGTCGTTTTCGACCGACAAAAATTTCGACCTATGCTAAGTCGCTGGTATGAATAAAGTTCTGCAGGAAAAAATACCATATGATGTCGGCAACCCGCGTGCTTTACCGGGTATACAGCCTGCAACGATGGAAAACTGGTTGCATCGGGACGAGGCTTTTGCCGGTCAGATGCAACGCCGGGAGAAGCTGCTGACAGAACGCCGCGATGACGTTCTGGCGCTTGATCCGCAGGCTGAATCCGCTGCTCGGGAACTGCTCGACCTTGTGGTGTCGCAGGTCTATCCCAATGCGGGTAAGGAGGTCGTCAGACCCGATGGTGTAACGGTCGCAGTCGACCGGGCGCAGCCGCTTGATACATTGTGCAGGCTGGTTCAGGAGGATTTTTGCATCCTTCAAAAGCGCGGAACTGAACATGTATTGACTGGCGCAATCCTGTGTTTCCCGGCCAGCTGGCTTTTGTCCGAGAAATTCATGCGACCACTGATCGACATCCATGTGCCTGTTGCAAGTTACGACGACAATATCGCCAAGCGGGTGCAGCGCCTGTTCGACGGGATACAGCCCGGTCGTCCGCTCTGGCGCTTTAACGCGCTTTGGTATGAAGACCCCGAACTGTTTCAACCCCGAAGCGCCAGTGACAGGCGGGGCGTCACAGATCGACGTAAAACGTCTTACCTGAGAAGTGAGCGGCAAACCCTGCTGCGCTTGCCGAAAACGGATGCGGTCGTCTTTTCAATCCACACTTATGTTCTGGCGGCGAACGCGGTTCCCATAATGGAAAACCCCGCCTGAAGGCGGGGCATCCAAGGAGGGTCTTCTGTAATTCTCTTATTGGCCCAAGGCGGCCGCAACATCGGCAAACGCGTTTGTTGCGTTCAGGGCAACTATCGCGAAGGTAAAGACAAGCACCTGGGTGTTGAGGCGAAAATCCTCACCCCGGATCAGATTCACTGCAGCCATTGACAGGGCAATCGGGGTCGAAACGCCTGCCAGTACACCCGTCATGCACCAACTGCTGAGACGCAGAACGTCGCTTGGCTTTACGACACCATCGTCGTCATCGAACGTTTCCTGACCTGGCATGTTTGTATCTTCACTGCGAAACGCGATGCTGAGCAATTGTTCATCTGTCAGCTGGATCGGGCGGGACGTCGAAGTATGAAGTACACTTAAGGTGTCACCGTTCTCTGGCACATTCACTGCCGAGAATTGCCCGGTCAGCGACTGAAAAATTTGTTTTCTGTCGCGTGATCGGCTGGGGGCCAGAGTGTCAAAGGCGCTCATAAACTGCTCGACCGTCAGAACCGTGTGTGGCGACAGCCATTCAACGCGCCGGGTCGAACAAATGTCGACCATGCGATACAGAATGACGACCATCATCAGTTCCGAAATCTCGGAGTCATCCAGCAGGGGTGAGACCGGCGTGATTGAAAGAACCAATCTGTTTTGCGGATTTGCGGCGCGGGGTTTTGTTATCGTTTTTAGCCCCGCGGCGCGATCCATACGCTCGTACCGGTCTTCCTGCTCGGGGGTGCCTGTATCCAAGGTCAGTCGCACAAGATACTGACTTGAAACAATGCTGGCTTCAGAATTGCTCAGCAACGCCTTGCGTTCGACCAGATGGCCGTAATCTTCCAGCGTCGTGGCAACGATTGTGCCAAAACGCTCGATCGCGCCATTCGCGTCGCCGTTAAATTGCAGGCCGCCATGGTAGCTGTGCTTCCGAGCCACTGCACTGTCCTTTTTGCGTACTGTTCAGCAAACACTGTAACAACCATTCGTGTGGAGAATTTGGCGGAAAATGCAAAAAAGGTGATTTTACTCCGGTATTGGTTACGCGTTGGAAACCAAGAAACTAAAGGCTTTTGTTTGTCACTGTGGCGGAAATGTGGCGAAAGCGGGTGCGGAGTGTGTTGTTGGTGCGACCGCCTATTGGTCGATTCGGGCGGCCATGATTGCTATGGATTGCTGATAAACAGAGGCCGCGTTCCACTGTTGCAGCACTTGAAAATTCGGCTCCCCTGGCTGATAGCCACGCCCCGGCTTCCACCCTTTCTTGCGAAGATAATTGGCGGTCGAGGCAAGCGCGTCGGTCATGTCATAGAAGTCCACCCGACGGTCGCCGGTGGCATCGACGCCATAGGTCAGGGCGTTGCCCGGCAGGAACTGAGTGTGGCCCAACTCGCCATGTTTTGCCCCTTTTGTCGCCACGGTAATGCTTCCTGCATCGACCAGTTTAAGTGCCCCGATTGCGTGCGGAACAAAGAACTCGGACCGGCGACAATCATAGGCCAGTGTTGTGATTGCGGAAACAACCTGACTGTCTCCCATAAAATTGCCAAAGCCGGTTTCCATGCCGTGAATGGCGATCAGAATGCCCGGCGGAACACCGTATTGCCGTTCAAGCGCAGCATAGAAATCGGGATTTGCAGCCTTGCGTTTGCGCCCCTGCGCGACGATTGCATCAGCGCCTCTGACACGCATGAACTTGTCCAGTGTGTATTTGAAGCTTTTCTGATTGCGGTCTGCCGCAATTGTGCCCGTGGCGTATTGAGCTTGGGCAAGCGCCTGAAGGCCCTTTTTTTTCACACCAGCCTTGCGGGCCTGCTGGGCGAAATCGGCCTTCCAGGCCTCGAACCCCGCGCTGGTATTCCCACAAGGCGCGGCCAGAAGGGGCGAGGACACAAGCAGGGCGAATAATACGTAAAGGCGAAACATGCAGGTAATCCGGCTGTGTTAAAATCTGAGGCCAGCCTACCTTGAGCTTTGAATTGGGCAAAGCAGTTCGTTGGAGTAGCACCAACCGCTCCTGCAAAAGCCTGTTGATTGGTCTGCAGAGCGCCTTTGAAGGGTTTCAGATCCTCAGCATCGGGCAGATAGCAAGGGCGAAGGTAAAAAGTGTGTATTCTGCGTCATGGCGCTCGAAAAGGCTGAACAGCGACAGACCGGCGCAAATGAAACAGGGGCGCCCGTTTGGGCGCCCCTGTAAATCCATGCCGTGCTGCTTAGCAGCTGTAATACATGCCGTACTCAACCGGGTGTGGTGTGTGCTCGTAGGTTTCGACCTCTTCCATCTTCAGGGCGATGTAGCCGTCGATCTGGTCCTTGGTGAACACGTCACCTTGCAGCAGGAAGTCGTGATCAGAAGCCAGCGCTTCCAGAGCTTCACGCAAGCTGCCGCAGACAGTCGGGATACCGGCCAGTTCCTCGGCAGGTAGATCGTACAGGTTCTTGTCCATGGCTTCGCCCGGATCGATCTTGTTTTTGATGCCGTCCAGGCCAGCCATCAACAGAGCGGCAAACGCCAGGTAGGGGTTCGCTGCCGGATCGGGGAATCGAGCCTCGACACGTTTTGCTTTAGGGCTCTCGGTCCACGGAATACGGACACAACCTGATCGGTTGCGGGCCGAGTAGGCGCGCAGAACTGGGGCTTCGAAACCGGGGATCAGGCGCTTGTAGCTGTTGGTTGCGGGGTTGGTGAAGGCGTTCAGTGTCTTGGCGTGCTTCAGGATACCACCGATGAAGTACAGCGCTTCGTCCGAAAGATCAGCGTATTTGTCACCCGCGAACAGTGGCTTGCCGTCTTTCCAGATCGACATGTTCACGTGCATGCCGGTGCCGTTGTCACCTGCGATAGGCTTCGGCATGAAGGTTGCCGATTTGCCGTACGCATGAGCCACGTTGTGGATGACGTATTTGTACTTTTGCAGTTCATCCGCCTGCTTGGTCAGGCTGTCGAAGATCAGGCCCAGTTCGTGCTGGCATGACGCAACTTCGTGATGGTGCTTGTCGACCTTCATGCCCAGACGCTTCATGGTGGACAGCATTTCCGACCGCAGGTCCTGCGCTTCGTCGATTGGGTTCACCGGGAAGTAGCCACCCTTGACGCCCGGACGGTGGCCCGTATTGCCCATTTCGTATTCGGTGTCGGTGTTCCATGATGCGTCAGTTGCATCAACTTCGTAGGATACCTTGTTGATCGTGTTCGAATACCGGACATCGTCAAACAGGAAAAACTCGGCTTCGGGGCCCATGTATGCAACATCGCCGATCCCCGATGCCTTCAGGTAGGCCTCGGCTTTCTGCGCTGTGCCGCGCGGGTCACGCTCATAGGCTTCGCCTGTATCGGGCTCGACGACCGTGCAGTGTACGCAAATGGTTTTCTCAGCGTAGAACGGATCAACATATGCGCTTTCGGTGTCGATCATCAGCTTCATGTCCGATGCTTCGATCGACTTCCAGCCTGCGATGGACGAGCCATCGAACATGAAGCCTTCGTCCAGGAAGTCTTCGTCGACCTGATCGGCCATCAGGGTCACGTGCTGCAGCTTGCCGCGGGGGTCGGTGAAACGGACGTCGACATATTCGGCGCCCTCTTCCTTGATCAGCTGAAGAACTGCGTCCTTGCTCATTCTCTTGATTCCTCTGACTTGAAGATTGGTATGTTAGAGCGCGTCCGAGCCGGTCTCGCCGGTACGGATGCGAATGGCTTGTTCAACCGGAGAGACAAAGATCTTACCGTCGCCGATCTTGTCGGTCTTGGCTGCCGACACGATGGCCTCGATGGCCGCATCGACCTGGTCATCGTCCAATACGACCTCGACCTTTACCTTGGGCAAAAAGTCGACAACATATTCCGCGCCACGATACAGCTCGGTATGGCCTTTCTGACGGCCGAAACCTTTGACTTCGACGACGCTGAGACCCTGAACACCTACGTCCTGCAACGCCTCTTTCACTTCGTCCAGTTTGAACGGCTTGATGATCGCTTCGATCTTTTTCATTCCGGCTCACCTTGAATGGTTGTCTCAGGCGCAGTGATCACGTCTAAGATCGGGCAGCAACGTGATTGCGGTATCGGTCGGGTCGGTATCCGTTGAAATCAGGCCCTGTGCTAATTTTTGGGCGGTTTGCACAAAAAGTAATCGAAACTGAATCGCGCGAGGGTGTGACATGTCCGAATTGCTGACAGCGGCGCAGATGAAAGCCATCGAGCTCGCGGCCATTGAGTCCGGTGAGGTCACGGGCCTGGAGCTGATGGAGCGGGCAGGGCAAGGCGTTGTCGAGGCGATCTTCGAGGAATGGCCAGATCTGGACAGGCGAGGGGCCAACCCCTCGCGCTCCCCGGAGTATTTGGAAAAAGATGAAGATAATCCGTTGCGCGCGGTCGTGCTGTGCGGGCCCGGAAACAACGGCGGTGACGGGTTTGTCGTGGCGCGTCTTTTGCGGGAACTGGGCTGGAAGGTTGAGGTATTCCTATATGGCGATCCTGACAGGCTGCCGCCGGACGCGCGGGTGAATTATCAGCGATGGGGTGAGTTGGGTGTTATCAACGCGCTTTCAAAAGAAGGCTTGAAGAATGACCGCCTGGCCAATTTTGGAATACCAAACGTTTTGGTGGACGCGATTTTCGGCACGGGGTTGACACGTCCGATTGATCCTGTGCTTGGGCAATTGTTGGAGTATTTTTGCAGCTTGTCATCACGTGTTCGCTTTGTGGCAGTCGATTCACCTTCGGGGCTGTGCATGGACAGCGGAAAGGTGCTTGGTGCCCGAGCAGGAATACTGACCGATGCCAGACCCCTTTCTGCGGATCTGACAGTAACCTTCGAACGAAGAAAACTTGGGCATGTGTTGAGCGACGGTCCGGCTTATTGCCGGAAAGTGAGCGTCGTCGAAATTGGTCTGAATGAAACGTCGGAGCGGCACTGGGGGCAGGTTATTTTGCAAGGAGAAAGAGCAGGCCGGGGTCCAGTCCGCAGCGTCACTCTGGACGACCAAAAGCTCGATAGCGGGCGGCGTGCAAGAACGCTTTTGACAAAGCAAAGCGATTTACCTTCAGTCGTTGCGCACAAATACACCCATGGCCATGCCCTGATCCTTTCGGGTGGCCCCGGCAAGACCGGTGCGGCGCGTCTGGCCGCGCGGGGGGCCTTGCGGATTGGGGCAGGGTTGGTGACGCTGGGGGTGCCATCCTTGGCGTTGGCAGAGGTGGCGAGCCGGATCACTGCCCTCATGCTACAGTGCGTTGATGGTTCTCAAATGCTGTCAGACGTATTGCAGGACGTGCGGATGAACGCCCTTTGTCTGGGCCCCGGTTTGGGGTTGGAGCGCGCGCGGGACCTGGTGCCGGTCGCCCTGATTGCGAAACGTGCGACGGTTCTGGATGCGGATGCGCTGACAGCTTTTGCTGGTGATCCCGGAAACCTGTTCGAAATGCTGCATGACCGCTGCGTTCTGACCCCACATGGCGGAGAGTTTGCGCGGCTGTTCCCCGATCTGGCGGAAAAGCTGAGCGAAACGCCGGTCAGAGGCCCCGCCTATTCCAAGGTGGGCGCAACGCGAGAGGCAGCGGCACGTGCGGGATGTGTCGTGTTGTTCAAAGGGCCGGATACTGTCATTGCGGCCCCGGACGGGCGATGTTCGATCAATGCCGCGTGCTATGATCGCGCCGCCCCTTGGCTTGCAACCGCCGGGTCAGGCGATGCGTTGGCCGGTTACATCGCCGGGCTATTGGCGCGGGGGGTCGATCCGATGACGGCGGCTGAGACAGCAGCGTGGCTGCACGTGGAATGCGCACGGCGTTTCGGGCCGGGATTGATCGCCGAGGATCTGCCTGAGCAATTGCCCGGTGTTTTCAAACAGCTGAATGTCTAGTTGTTTTGGGCAGAAAGCAGTTCAGGCTCTGTCTGAATCGCATGTTTTCGCTGTCAAGATGTGCGCGGATGCATACCGCATATTTGTCAGGTGCATAGGTAGGCATCACTATTCATTTGCAAGCTGCCAGTGGGGGCTGGAGTCGTATCTTGTAAGCTGATGAAAAATAATGTAAAATGTCAAAATTATTAGTATGTTCTGTTGCTAAAATACAATTCTTGCGTAAGACAAGGCGCAGACCACTGGAACGCTCGGATTCAGTAAACAAATGGGCAGTATCTGAACCCCGAACCAATTATGGTGAGTGAAATGACCCCAAATATCAAAAAGATATCGGTTGCTGCCTTTCTGTCTGCCACGGTCGCTGTTCCGGCAGCCGCAGAGCTGAAATACGAAAATAACAGCGGCGGCTATGTGCTGTTGTACGGGCAGTTTAACCCGGCCTTGATTTCTGTTGATGACGGACAAGATACCGAGACCCGGGTCCTCGACAACGATCTGTCGAACAGCCGGGTTGGCCTGCGTCTGATGCAGCCATTTGGCCAGAACGAGTTTACCTTTCGCTTGGAAACGGCGTTGGGCTTGCCGAACTCGACTGAATGGAACCAGAACGGTACAAACTTTAGCGGCTGGACCCGCGACGATATCCGGTTTGTGGATTTTGCCTTGAAGGGCAGCTACGGCAAGTTCTCGGCAGGTCAGGGCAGCATGGCGGCAGATGGTGCTGCAGAAGTGGACCTGTCCTATGTCGGCACCGCGCTGTATTCGTTCACAAACGATGAGAACTCTGGCTTTTTCTATCGCGGCACAAACGGTGTGCTGAGTGGTATTACGGTTGGTGACAGTTCCAGCAACTTTGACGGCTCACGTCGCGGGCGTGTGCGGTATGACACACCAACGGTTAACGGGTTCTCGGCCGCATTTGCATATGGTCAGAACATCCTGTCCAGCAGTGACGATGATGACTACTATGACGTCGGTGTGTTCTATGAAAACACCTTTGCAGGCGGAGTAGAGTTTGCGGCAGCTGTCGCGTATTCGGTGCGGGACCGGGATGACAATTCAGGGGATCGCAAAGATACCATCGGTTCGGCCTCGGTGTTGTTGCCCAGCGGTCTGGGTTTCACGATTGCCGGCGGCACGCGTGACGATGACCGGGCTGGCCAGACGGACCCGAATTACTGGTACGGCAAGGTCTCGTACGAAGGGAACTGGGTTTCCTGGGGTAAGACAGGTGTCGGCATCGACTATTTTGACGGCGCGGATTTCGAGACCAACGGGTCCGACACCAAGGCATGGGGTATCGCTGTCGTGCAGAAGGTCGAAGCGATCAATACCGATGTATACCTGAAGTATCGCAACCACGACTTCGATGATGGTTCATCCTTTGACAACAACGAAGCATGGGTTCTGGGCGCGCGCTGGAAGTTTTAATTGCCTTCCAGCGACCCAACACGAACGCCCCGAAAACCGGGGCGTTCTTTTTTGCCAAAACCAGGTTGATTCAACCTTTGCCCCTTGCACGTTGGCGGCAGGGCAAATAGAAGGCGTCAAATTTGCCCGGCGCGCCCGTTTTGCGCGCCCCGAATCCTATGGGGACTACCAAAATGCAGGTTACCGAGACGCTGAACGAAGGTCTGAAACGCGGCTACAACATCGTTGTGACCGCAGCCGAACTGGACGACAAGGTCAATGAAAAGCTGACCGAAGCACAGCCGGAAATCGAAATGAAAGGCTTCCGCAAAGGCAAGGTGCCGATGGCGCTGCTGAAAAAGCAGTTTGGCCAGCGCCTGCTGGGCGAGGCGATGCAGGAATCCATCGACGGTGCGATGAACAAGCATTTTGAGGACAGCGGCGACCGCCCCGCGCTGCAGCCCGAAGTCAAGATGACCAACGAGGACTGGAAAGAAGGCGATGATATCGAGGTCGCGATGTCCTACGAAGCGCTGCCCGCGATCCCTGAGGTCGATCTGAAATCGGTCGCGCTGGACAAGCTGATCGTCAAGGCGGATGACGCCGCCGTCGAGGAAGCGCTGAACAACCTGGCTGAAACCGCTCAGGACTTCAAAGCCCGCCGCAAGGGTTCGAAAGCCAAGGAAGGCGACCAGATCGTGTTCGATTTCGTCGGCAAGGTTGATGGTGAAGAATTCGAAGGTGGATCGGCGGAAGATTACCCGCTGGTTCTGGGCTCGAACAGCTTCATCCCCGGTTTTGAAGACCAGCTGGTCGGTGTGAAGGCCGAGGAAGAAAAAGACGTCAACGTGACTTTCCCGGAAGAATATGGTGCCGAACACCTGGCCGGAAAAGACGCGGTCTTCACCTGCACGATCAAGGAAGTGAAAGAGCCGGTTGCAGCGGAGATCAACGATGAGTTGGCGATGAAGTTTGGCGCCGAGGATCTGGCCGCCCTGAAAACTCAGATTTCGGAACGTCTGGAAGCAGAATACGCAGGTGCATCGCGCGCTGTCATGAAGCGGGCCCTGCTGGACGCGCTGGATGAGAAAGTGTCGTTCGACCTGCCGCCGTCGCTGGTTGAAGCCGAAGCCAAGCAGATTGCACATCAGCTGTGGCACGAGGAAAACCCCGAGGTAACCGGCCATGACCACGGTGAGATCGAACCCACCGATGAGCACAACAAGCTGGCCGAACGCCGCGTGCGTCTGGGTCTGTTGCTGGCTGAACTGGGCCAAAAGGCAGAGGTGGAAGTCACCGACGCCGAGATGACCCAGGCGATCATGAATCAGGCCCGTCAGTACCCGGGCCAGGAACGCCAGTTCTTCGAGTTCGTACAGCAGAACGCTCAGATGCAGCAGCAACTGCGCGCGCCGATCTTCGAAGACAAGGTTGTCGACTATGTGTTCGAGCTGGCCCAGGTCAGCGACAAGGAAGTCAGCAAGGACGACCTGCAAAAAGCCATTGAGGCATTGGAAGAGGAATAATCCTCTTCCTTCCCTCTTTGTTCATAGAGGGGAAAAAACGGAGCCGCCTGTAAACAGACGGCTCCGCATGGGTGGCTTTTGTATCTATGAGGTGAGGGGGTCAGGCCTCATGAGCAAAAGCACGGGGGGTTTCTAACAAAGCGATCTTCTGCTCTGGTGTGAACGTATCCGAGAGCGCTTCGATCAGCTTCAGAACGTCCTGACGTTCAGCTTCGTTCCTCGCGGCGCTCATCTGTTCCACAAAATACTTCTCAAGATCAGTCAGTGGCTTGTGATCCTGATTGGCCGGGTTCTGGGTTGCGGCCTTCTTGGCTGCAAACAGTGCCAGTGCCTCTTCGTCGTCCATAAAGACGTTCTCATGGATGCCTGCAAATTCGCGCAGGCCCGAGATGCGTTCATCGGTACAATCCAACAGGGCGGCCAGTGCCGAGACTTTCCCCATGGGAACCGTTTCGCCGACATAGTCATATGGCGCGCAGTTCGACCGTTTCAGAACCCGGTCCATGACCGGATCGATTACGGTGATGATATCCTGAATGCCTGAGTTCTTGGCATATTCCAGAGAACCAATCATCAGCTCGCAGGTAGCATAAGAGACAGAATTCTTTTCCTTGCCACGCGTTAGGCGCTGCGTGTCCACGCAGAAGCGTGTTGATTCCCACATTGTTGCGCTGCGAAGTGGTGCTTCCCCGCAAAGGATTGCCGAAAACACATCCGACAACATATGAGGTCCTGTGGTCTGTAGGGCACGCACGGCTGCGACGACATTCCCCCCGTCGTCGAGTCCGATTACATATGCCGGGTCCAGATGATCGAATTCATCAATTTCCTTGCCGTCTTCGATCTTTACGTCCCATCCAAGACGTCCGCCAAAAACACGTGCTCTCAACTCGAACATTTCGTCAAGAACTTCGCTGAACATATGTCTGTTCAGGCCATCTACCACGATGATCATTTCTTCCCCCTTCGAGTGGTTGTTCGGTAATACTGACGTTACCGCTCTCGAAAGATTTTTCTATTGGGGGATTCCCGTATTTTGACGAAATTTGGGGATTTTTTTGTTTATCCCGGGGTAATAAGCCCGATCGCTATCGCCCGCCCTACAGCCTGAGGGGTGGTCAGCGCACTAAGCTTTTCCCGGCTCGAACGCAAGTGTACTTCTAC